>JANYEO010000189.1 GCA_025363025.1 Opitutia bacterium | reverse complement strand
TACGCTTCAGTCTCATATTGGGTTTGAGGCGTTGCAGCAGTTGGCCCTAAACCCCAATCGCTTGGTTGTAATTGATACTCAGGGGGAGCGGCGGGAATTTAAGGCAGGCCTCCTTTTAGCCTTGGGGCTTAGGCTAGCGGCTCAGTTTAAAAAACAATTTCCGGAAAAGCGTGTTGGGGTAGTTTTGCCTCCGGGGATTGGGGCTTTCTTAGCGAATTTAGGCCTTTTTTTGGCGGATAAAGTGCCGGTTAATCTTAATTTTACGGCGCCCCGAGCGAGCTTGGTTGCAGGGATGCAAAAGGCGGAGGTTGTATCTATCATCACAGCTCAGGCCATGCGGGATAAACTTCCGGACTTCCCTTGGACACCTCAGGTAGTAGATATCCGGGAGTGTATCCATGGGTTAAGTCGGCTAAAAATGGGGGTCACGCTTGCTGCTATTCGGGTGCTGCCTTTGTCTTTGCTGGCTTCGCTATATAACATCCCGCGGCAAGGGGGTAATCAGGAGGCGGCCTTACTCTTTACGAGTGGGAGTGATGGCGAGATCAAGGGAGTGCCTTTAACCCATACCAATATTATAGCCAATGTCTTGCAAGTGGCCGCTTGCGGGGTATTGCCGGAAGAGGAGCGCTTGCTGGCTTGTTTACCCATCTTCCACAGCTTTGGGTTTACGGTAACTTTGGTTTACCCACTCCTTCAGCCCATAACGGTTATTACAACCCCGTCCCCTTTAGAGGTGAAAAAGATCGCAGAGCTTATCGAGCGGGAAAAAGTAACCGTACATTTGGGGACTCCCACCTTCTTTCGCCCTTACTTAAAAGGGGCGCGGCCAGAGCAGTTGAAAACCCTCCGTGTAGTAGTCGCCGGGGCAGAGAAAACGCCTCCAGGCCTGCATGAGGCATGGGAGCGTTCTTTTAACTCCGCTTACCTTGAAGGGTATGGCTTGACGGAGACAACCCCTGTCGTAGCCGTTAATTTGCCTAATACACCAGCGGGAGAGGTCCGCCGCAAGGCCGGTTCTATTGGCCGTCTTTTTGTGGGGATGGCCGCTCGTATTGTATGTCCAGATACGTTGGCTATTTTGCCTATTGGGGCCATTGGTTTGTTAGAGCTTAAAGGGGCAAATGTTTTTAAGGGCTATTTGCAGGACCCTGTCCGTACGGCTGCTGCTTTCCATGACGGGTGGTTTCGCACGCACGATTTAGCCCGGTTGGATGAAGCTGGCTTTCTTTATATTGAAGGGCGCTTGGCCCGTTTTTCTAAAATGGGGGGGGAGATGGTCTCCCACGGCGCCATTGAGGCCGCTTTGGCCCGGGCTTATAACGTACCTGAGGGGGAACACCCCTGGGTGGTTGTAAGCCTGCCAGATGTTGATAAAGGGGAGCGCCTTGTTTTAGTGTCTACCCGTAGTATAACGCAAGAGGCCCTCCGCCACGCTCTTGTAGCAGAAGGCCTCCCGAATTTATGGATTCCCCGGCAGGTGGTTGTAGTCGCTCATTTACCCGTTTTGGCCTCAGGGAAGTTAGATCTAAAGGCCTGCAGGGGGATTTGTTTTTTATAACCTTAAGACCGAGCTTGCGTGAGTTATTTAGAAAGAACTAAAGGTCGTGAATCTACTCTGGCCAGAATAAGGAGGAGTGCCCCTCCTTATATGTTGTATCAACCTTTGGGTAATTCTGTGATGACCCAAAAGCATGGCGAAACTAAGCGCGGTGTTGTTTCCATTATCTATGATATTTGTATCGGCTCCATGAGTTAACAGTAAGTTCGCCATTTCTAAAGAATCTTTTATAATTGCAAGATGAAGGGGTGTCTGGCCTTCATTATTTTGAAGGTTAACAGCGGCTCCTGCGTTTAATAGCAGGGTAGCGATTTGTATATTCCCCTGATCGGCAGCAAGATGCAAGGGGGTTGTGCCTGCATTATTGGGTCGATTAAGGAGAGTATCCTGGTTTCCATCTGTATTTTGATTAAAAAATGAGATTGCGTTTAGTATCAATGTAATGCCTGAAATATCTTGATTTTCAATAGCGCTATGCAAGGCCGTGTCGCCTTCTGAGGCCCAGGTGCAAGTAGGGAGTGCGCAGAAAAGAAGCAGGGCGCTTAGGAGTGTTTTGATAGTTGTTTTCATGATTTACTGGTGATGCTTTTTAACTTATTTTAAAATAAATGATTTAAGTTAATTAAAAATTTTAGAAATTGTTTTTTAAGACTTTCTGTCAAAAACTCAAAAGAAAGGCATTTTGGCAACGGCCCTCAGAGGAGTTTGCCGCTTTGTATAATACCACTGAGCATGGCGCCTACAATCCCGAGGAGGCCTTGGTCTGTCCCACACAGTAAGAGATTTTCTACCGGGGTTTGCCCGTCATAAAGTTTTTCGGGGGATCCATACACGGTACCGCCTAAGTGCCCGGTAAAGCGCTCAATCGTTTTTGGGGTAAAGGTATCGAGGGCTAGAATAGGTAAGGCAGCTTCTCCTAAGGAGGGAAGAGGGGGGAGGTAAGTGCGGGCTTTGGCGAGCAGGGCCTGGGCCGTTTTTTCTTTTTAAACCGCGTATGTGCTGGCATCTAGCTTGTGCCAGGCTTGGGGGTGCGCCAAAGCGGTAACGCGTAGGCAGCCTTCCGTGGGTATATCTTCCCCCTTAAAGGCATAGTTGTGGGATAGGCAAATAACGCCGCTCCCCGGGTCAATGAGCTCCTTAGGCGCTCTATAGCAAAAGGGGTAGTGGTCGGAGAAAAAGACAATTGTCTCCTCCCATAGCCCTTGGGTTAGGGCGAGGGGGTAGTGGCTAAGGGTCTCTACAAAGGAGAGAGCACCGGGGATAGGAGGCTTTGCGGCTTCTGGTTTTTCGGATAATAAATTAAATGTCTCTACCGCGCCAATAGAGGATAGGACTGTGTCTGCGGTTAAAACCTCCCCTGTGCTTAGGGTGAGTGAGGTTACCCGGCCGGCTTTAATATTTAAAGCTGTGACGGCGCACTTCATCTGGCGCTCCCCACCGGTTTGGCGGTAACGGTCTAACAGGGCACGGATGATACGCCGGATGCCCTCTGCTGGCCTGGCAAAGCCTTCCATGAGGATGGAGCGGAAGAGCACGGCTAGCTGCGAGAAATCGATATCGTCTTCTCGCGCGCTTCCATAATAGCACAGCGCGCATAAGAGCATGTCAATGAGTACCGGGTCTTGAATGTAGGTTTTTAAAAAAGCCCGCCCAGAGGTGCTCCGATTGGGGTGGGATAAGGCTTCATCAAATGTAGGCAAAATGCTGACCATCTTGCGGAAACCTTCGATGGATTTTGGAAAAGCGGCCGCTACAGAAGCCTCAAGGGTTTGAAAGTCGTTATCGAAATTAAGGGCAACCCCCGGAAATTGAATGCGTGAGGTTTTTTGAGGGATGAGCGCAAAGTCTTCCCAATCTATCCGGAGTTGCCTCAGTACCCGCATGAGAGGAGTCCCTCCTTTTGTCCCACGGGGGACGTAGTTGGTTACAGCATGCAAGCCTACGTCATACTTCCGGCCAGCAATGCTATAAAAACTATTGAGCCCGCCCGGTGCATTATGTTTTTCTAAGATGAGGACTTTTTTCCCAAAATGGGCCAGGCGTATGCCTGCTGCTAAGCCAGATAGGCCGCAGCCGATAATCACCACATCATAATGAGACCGCTCAGACCGCTGCATAATGCCTTTCTTTTGAGTTTTTGGTCGGTTGTCGTTCCTCGAGTGCACACAAAAGAGAGCTCATTTGGATCTATTATATATGCAGTTGATCAAATTGCGATGCATGTCATCACTACCTCCCCCCATGCTAAGTCGACTGGCATCGCCTTACCACGGGGAATGCACACTCGTCACTCCGTCCTACAAATTCCTCAAAATAAAGGCATTCTGCATGCGGTCTGGTCATGCTTTATAGCGCCAAATTTTTAAGCAGAGTCCCTCTGTGTTTAATAAGATTAAGCCTTTGCGGCTAATTTTGGCAGGAGGTATTCTGCACAGCTATCGAGAGAAGCTAGGTGGATGTACTCATCTTCGGGCACGTGTACGCTGTACTGTTTGCGAAGCTCCATCACGATGTCCAGGAAGTCCATAGAATCAAGCTCTAGCTGGTCACGCAGGCGTACGTCCGGCTTTACCTGCGAGAGGTCTTCATCCGGAGCGATATCCGCGATAATATCCAGTACAATTTTTTGGACGTCGGCTTTCGTCATGTAGATTAATTAAAGAGAAAAGAAAGGGAGCTAGGGAAGTGGCGGGTATCGTCGAACAATGACGACAGAATTAATACCTAGCATACCAAAGGAATTATTCAGCAATGTGTCAATCCGGGAAGGGCGAATGGGCTTATCTATTACTAAATTAGGCAGCGCACAGGCCGGGTCGAGGGTATCCACATTGATTGTAGGGTGGATGAGTCCGTCACTAAAGCTCGGCAAATTCCCCGCGAGCTCTAAAGCCCCAGCCGCCCCCATGGCATGGCCAATGAAGCTTTTGGTGTTGTTAAAATACGTATCGGGGCAATCGGCAAAGACGGTACGCAGGGCCGTGCATTCTTGAGCATCCCCTAAAGGGGTTGAAGTGGCATGGGTGCTGACTAAGTGGATGTCTGGTGGCTGTAGGCCCGCTTTTTTAATGGCTTTTTGGATACACTCGGCCTGGCGCTGTGCATTGGGTAGCACTGCATCCGTAGCATCAGAGTTAATAGCATAGCCAATAACTTCCGCTAGGATAGGGGCTCCTCTTTTTATAGCATCTTCGTGGCGTTCAAGGACATAGAGGCAGCCACCTTCGCTTACAACAATGCCGCTACGGTCTTTATCAAACGGGCGAGAGGCTTTGTTTGGGTCTTCATGCGTGGCCAAAGCTCCTTGGCTTTTAAACCCAGCAAATATGCCGAAAGAATGGATGCTTTCGCTGACGCCTCCTACCAGCGCGTAGTCTACTTCGCCCAGTTGGAGCATTTGGTAGCCTTGTATTAGCCCTGCATTGCCCGCTGCACAAGCGGCCCCAATAGTATAATGGGGGCCGGTTATTCCCATATTGAGGGTGACTTCCCCTGCTGCGTTATTGGCAATGGTGCGGGGGTTATGGTGGTGGGACCAGTACTGGGTATCGTAATTAAATTGAGAGATGTTGTAGACCTCATTTTCCGTCTCTACATTGCCATGCTCAGTAATGCCAATGTAGACGCCAACCATCGATTTATCAATGACTTCCAGGTTTATATGGGCGCTTTTTAAAGCTTCCTGAGCACAGTAGATGGCGATGCTGCCGGCCCGGGTTCCATTGCGGACTTCCTTCTTTTTTTGGTAACGAAGGGGATCGAAATCGCAAACGCCTGCTAGGACGGACCCCATATAGCGCATGGGGATGGTCGTCACCCTGGGGATGCCTTTTAGGAGGTTTTCCCGGAAAGTTGCAATATCATTACCATTCGGAGCGGTGAGGCCCAGGCCTGTGATGACGATTCGACTTTGAGAAATCATTTTTTATAAAGGGCATAGGCTAGCAGAAAATGGGGGTACTGAAAGCCAAATTAAAAGGGTGTTTTTGTTCACGTGTTTTCCGGAAAACTGTACCACTGTGTTAATACGTTGATACAGTTTTCGTGCAATAAAGTGTGCTATCATGCTAGCATGCTGATACAGTTTTTGATCAATTATTGATTGTTTAATCTTAATTGGGCTGAGCGGCTAGGGGTTGAGGGTAGGGGATAGGATCGATTAAGCCGGCTCTTCGAAATGAGAATGTATCCTCGTTTGCGATGATTAAATGATCCACGACTGTCATGCCGATGCTTCGAGCTGCTTGGATGAGGGATTGGGTGAGGACACGGTCTTCTTCCGATGGTTGGGCACGGCCTACAGGGTGGTTATGGGCAAAGACCAAGGCGGCTGCATGGTGTTTTAATGCTGCAGACAAAATACGGCGTGGGTAAACGACTGCACGGTCTATATCGCCTTCTTGCAGGCGTTCTACGCCGTTTTTTATGAGGCCATAGCGTTTATCTAAAAAAGCGACTTCGAAAACTTCATGTTTTAACCCACTGAGGCGGATCCGCCAAAAATCCGCCAGTTTATCAATACTATTGAGGATAGGACCGTCTTCTAGGCCTTGTTGCAAGTAGTAGGCGCAGGCGGCCCTTATAATATGCAGGGCAACTGGGGCAACTTCCCCCATCCCCTCTGTTTCCTTGAGGATTTCGACAGGTGCTTCTAGAACAGCTTTTAGGGAGCCTAAGCGGTGAATGAGCTGCCGCGCAGGCCCCTTAACATCCCGCCTGGGGATGCATAGGGTAAGCAAGAGCTCTAGCACCTCATGCTCTGCAAAGCCGACAAAGCCCGTTTGCTCGAAACGAGCCCTGAGGCGGGTGCGATGCCCTGCGGGGGAAAGACCTTTATCATCCATGTAAGCGCAATCGTAGCAGATGAAATTTGTTTGACTATTAAAAAATAGATTAGAGGGCTTTAAATCCAGGGCGGGAGCTTGACGGAGCTTTAAATACGGCGTATGTTTAGCTTATTATGCCCCTTTCTTCTTCCGCTCCCCTAGGAAGTACCTCGGCTCTGAGCCAATCGCCGCAATCGCCTCCAGGATCATTGCCTGCTAAGGCGGCAGGGGGGGCTGCGGCTTTTCCCCATTTGCAGCATGGGGCACACCCGGCTTCAGTCATTCAAGTCAGTGGAGCGGGAGTATCGACGGTCCATGTGCCGCCGCATCCTTTAACGCAGTTATCTGCTGCGCCTTCTCCTAAGCCTGCAGTTAAGCCGCTTTCTGATGAGTCATTAAGCGGGGCTAAGGCCTATTATGGAAAGCGTTGGGGAGGGCCTGCGGCTGTGGCGCGCGCAGGGAGCCTCGTACAAGCGGCAGGAGTGGCGCAGGCCAGTGCGAGTGGGGTGCCGGCTGTGGCTACACCTGCTGTGCAAATGGTAGAAAAAGTGGAGACAGCACAGGTGTTAAAATCAGTCTCTAAGCGGTGTTTGAAGGATGTGGAGGCCTTATGCAGCTCTGTAAAGCGGCTCCTGCTTTTGCCTATTAGTATTTATGAGGCAGTGAAACTGCGTGGGCTATCTGCCGATGCACTGCCTAATGAACAAGCGGCAGGGAAGGCCATAGTGTCTATGCAGGAAGGCTTTAAGGCTTTAGCGGTTGCGGAAGAAGCATTGGAGGCAGCCCAGAAGGCGGGGAAAGGTACGACTGAGGCTCAGAAAAGTGTAGATGGTGCGAAGAAAGCGCTGCAAAACGCAAAAGACGGCTTTGTAAAGGCGACTTTGCTTTTAAATAATGATTATCAGGCTCTTAAAACAACCTTAGAAGTAAAATTGGGTAGTGCGATTGCGACACCGGATGAGATTAAGTCGTTAAAAGAAAAAATGGAGCGTATTGAGAATACGGCTTATGCAAAATATGCTCTCCAATTAGGCAAAAAAGGGGAGATGGTGAATGATTTAAAATCCGCCATTCGGTGGTATATAGCGGATGGGCTGGGGATTGCGGCGCGTATTTTAGAATGTATTGGGGATACAGGCTTTCCTGGGATTGCAGGAGTAGCTAAGTTATTAGGATTTATAGCAGAAGGGGCAAAAGCATTACTCGAAGGAAAAGGATTGTTATCAGAGGTAAGGGAGCTTTCTGAACGGCATGAGATGCGGGGAATAGCCTCTAAAGCTATTCAAGATAGGAACCTTGACCCTGAACTTAAACTGGCGGCTAAACACATTAAGCAAGCACAGGGTTTTAAGGAAAAAGTGGTTTATGTGTTAAAAGGAATGCTAGAGGTAGGCAGTTTTGCTCTACTCGCAGGGGGGGTTGTAGCGGGGGCCTTGGCTTTGTGTGGGGTGATAACGGCAACGGCTTCCGTTGTGCTTTTTCATTTATCGGCTTTTTTAGGGGCGATTGTATTGCCCATTGCGGCGGGGTATCTTATTTACCGTTTAGGGCGCTGGACTATTAATCAAATAAAAATGGGGCAAGCCGAGATGACTTTGGCAAAATCAACGGATCCCGTGAAACAAGAAAAAGCAGTGCGAACGTTGATGAAAAAAGATGGGCGCTTTGCCAGCTACCGATTGCTTGAGCGTTTAAAAAGTGCAGAAGCTACGGTGGCAGACGGAACAAAGAATTTTCTGAAAGGCTTCGAGGGTTTAACCGCTGCAGATTGGTTTATTTTAGATAATGCAGGAGAGGCTGATTGGGATGGGGCGGCAGAGTTAATAGGGAAGCGATTGAATTTAATATAATGAGAGGTCTTTTTTATAATGTAGATTTTTATTAATTCAATAAGTCTATTATGGAATCTATTCCTCAAAGCCCCGTTAAGGCAGACGTATCTTTGCCCCCTCCAGTGCAAGCAAGGGGGGGGGGGCCGCAGCCGTTACTAG
>JANYEO010000162.1 GCA_025363025.1 Opitutia bacterium | reverse complement strand
TTAGCACTGGGGGCCCAGACAGCAAAAGCGACCCCGGTTATGCCGTCATGTGTTTTGATATGGGCCCCCAGCTTTTCGTAGATATGGTGGTGTGTGCCCTCGGCAAAGTAGTGCAGATCCTCACTCGTTAAGGTGGGCATGAAGCTGTAAGGATCCGCCCCTTGTTTCATGGAGCCGTCGGGGTAGGTGAGTTTTACCCAGTAAGGAAAAGGGGTCGGTTGTGTAAGGATAAGGCCTTCGAAGAAACCGGCTTTATCAATGCACTCCAAAGGATAGGTATTTTTAGGATTAGCTCTATCAACTAATTCGCAGGTGGTGGCCCCTGTGGCAAAGATGCGGCCAACGAGGCCCTTTTTTTTGCCTGAACTAAAGGGATGAAGACCGAGTAAGCGGTGTGGGTCTGCTACGCGGGCTTGAAGAAAGGCGTTGAGCTCAGCTGGGGAGAGAATCATATGGGTTATAGGCAGTTTTTGCATCAAATAGCTTTTCGGCAAGTTAATATGAAGGGGACTGATTCGTAGGAATTTATTGTTTAACCTGAATGAAGGCCTGTATAAAACTTGCGAATGGGAAAGGGTTTGAAGCAGAATCGCGAAGTATGCAACTGATGTCTGTTCCGCGTTATAGTAAAGATTATCCGTTTTTGGCGACGGTGTTGGAGCGTCGCTGTTTGACGGGGGTAGGTAAGAAGGATATCCAGCACATTGTGCTGGGGATCAAAGGCAGTGAGTTTGCCTATGAGGCCGGGGATTCTGTCGGGATATACCCGACGAACCATATCGAGGATGTCGAGCTGTTGCTAACGGCTTTGCAAGCGACCGGAGAGGAAATGGTGCCCCACCCGAAAACGAGCAAGATGATGGCCTTAAAAGAGGCACTTTTTAAACATTTTTCCCTTATCCATGTACCGCGTGGATTATTGACGCTTTTTAAAGACCATGCAAGCGGAGCTGAGCGGGAGCGGTTAGAGGCCATTTTGATACCGGAGGCAGAAGTAGCGTATAAGGGTTATACCCATGGACGGGATGTAATTGATGTTGCTCAGGACTTTCCTCAAACACGAGTACCCTTGGATCTTTTTGTGAAGGAGTTGAGACGTCTTTTGCCGCGTTTATATTCCATTGCGTCTTCCCCTAAGTGTTACCCGGAAGAGGTACACTTGACGATTGGGGTGACGCAGGCCCATCATCATGGGCGATTACGCTTGGGGGTGGCTTCTAATTATTTGGCCCAGCGGGTACCTCTTGGGGAACCCTTTGTGCCGAGCTTTTTAGCAAAATCCCACTTCCGTATCCCCAGTGATGATGAGGTTGATGTGATTATGGTGGGGCCAGGGACGGGGATTGCGCCCTTTAGGGCTTTTATCCAAGAACGCAGTGCACGTAAAGCTAACGGGCGTAATTGGTTGTTTTTTGGCGAGCAGCACCGGGCCTCAGGTTTTCTTTATCAAGCGGAATGGGAAGCCGCTTTAAAAGACGGGACGCTTCACCGATTGGATTTGGCATTTTCCCGTGATCAGGAAGCGAAAGTGTATGTGCAGGACCGTTTACTAGAGGCGGCAGAAGAAGTATGGGCTTGGTTGCAAGGGGGGGCTCACTTTTATGTATGTGGCGATGCGGACCATATGGCTTTGGGAGTTGATCAGGTATTGCACCGGATTGCGCAGACTGTAGGCGGGCTTAGCGAAATGGAAGCGGGCGTTTATTTTAAGGAATTGAAAAAAAATAAGCGGTATCAGCGGGATGTGTATTGAGAGGTCCAGGGGTGGTCTACAAATATATCCCAGGGGTTTTGGCTCAGACGTTTGAGCAGGGCGGTGCTATTCAAAATAAGGGGATGCTTTTTTAGCGGATCGTAAAGTAGGAAGTGGGGGGCATCATCTGTCTCTAGGGCTTGCAGGTAGTATGCGTGGCCTGCAGCCTCTGCCCGGGCTCCTCCCGCTTTATGGAGGGCTAGCCAGAGGGTATGGGTAAAGGCCTTGTCTTTTAGTAAGAGAGGCGCTGTTTTTGGGTTAAGGGCTAAGTGATGCTGAGCGTCTTCAACTGGAGCGCTGAGCGCGATATGAGGAGACAGGAGGGCTAGGCACCCAGGGTATGAGATATAGCCTTTGTCGTACCGGTCTTTTTTTAACCGCGGGGGAGGCTCTTTTGAAAACAGATAACGCAGGGGCTGTAAGAGAGTGGTAGAAAGGAGGCTTATTCGCCAGGCTTGGCCAAAGAGGAAGGGGGTATTGATTGTGATAAATGCAGTAGGGTTAGCCTCCCAATTAGGCTCTGCCAAATGGGCCAAGGACAGGAGGGTTTGAAACCAGTAAGCCCATTGTGTGTGCAGCGGTCTCGCAATGGGGAAGGTTGAAGGGGTATTATTGAATGTTTTAAGAAGGTTGGTATGGAGGCTTTGAACTTGTTGCAGCCGGAGGGGAGCGAGGGTGCTATAGGTGGGGCCATTAGGCCAAGCGATGGCCTGCCAGGCAGGGGATTGAGTTGCCGTTAGATGGGCTATGCGTTGAGCTAGGGTATCTTGAATGACTTCCCCTAATATAATGCGACTGACGATACCAGGGGTTCTTAGGCGGACTTCTTCTGTAAAGACGGCGGCAATACAGCTATTGGCATAAGCTTGCTTGACCGCCCAGCCGGGGTGGGTGCAGGTGGCCTGAAAGCGTG
>JANYEO010000150.1 GCA_025363025.1 Opitutia bacterium | reverse complement strand
CTGTGTAGCTATAAGCTACTTTGGTCGGTATGTACCCGGATTCGCCCTTGCGGCAGAATCCGCACCATGCCAATTTGCCACACTGTTTTCTGAACAGGGCAATTAAGACAGCTACCACGGACAGGGTCGTCACTGGGACTCCTGCTCCGATTAAAATTTGCTGTAGCTGCTCTGCATGGTCGTCACTATGAAGAAGTGACTTGGATGCTTCTTTAAAAATATCGAATAGCGTCATGTTTGCTGCAACCTGCCGGAATTTGTCGGCGGCATAATAAATGGAACGTCCATCGGACGTAATTGAGCAAACAGCCGGTGTTTCGTACTGCCCTGCAGGCAGTTTAATTGACTGGACACCTTGCTTTGGACAGTGGAAATCCAAAATTGTCGCTTTGAGAACGATCAAAAGGTAGTGCCCTGATTTTGTCCTGTCGCAGCTGCCTTGAACCACATATGCACCGTCTGTAGGTGAATGTACTTCACAGGCTGGGGCGTCTTGATCGAGCTTTGACCTCTGGGCGCCGACTATGTACGCAGCACACGAGAAACTCCGTGTACTGCCTACATTTCTTGAGTTCGGCGAGGCGCAAATCTGGCCGTGTATTTGATCGTCTGTGCAATCATTTGCCGTGGGAGCATGTCTGGTTGTGTAACTAACCTCTCCCTCAAAGATTAAGTAGGTGTCTGTGTAAGTCAATCCATTTGCCATGTCAGCAAATGGCCATATCCGAAAAACCGTGGCTTTTAAAGGAGTTTGCAAATCTGCTGCAGCTATCATGTATCTGTCGCTACTCTGCCCTGGACTGATGATGACCTGGTCATCAACTAGTCCTTGGAAGGGCTTTGGTCCTGATGCTACAGGGACCAAGCTATTGCTGGGCAGCGTAAGTTGGAGCTGACCCGCCATTGTGAAGTGCAGAGCTTCTGCGAGGTGCACGACACCTTGATTGAATTGTTCTAATGCATCCATGAGTTTGAACTCTGTGTCATTATAATTTTCAGGGAGTATCAACTCCTCTAAATAGTCTGGCAGCGCTGCCAATTCATGTGGCACGGGGACGGACCAGCTGGTCTCGTCGTCAGCGGTCGCGTCCTTGAAAAATTCTGATAACTTTGCGGACAGAAGTTCTAATTCTGTCACATATTTTAGCGCTGTTTGAGCCAAGACTTGAAAATGTTTGTACACGGCAGGCGACTCTAAGTGTCCCTGCACGTGCATTTGACAGAAGTAAGAGTGCTCACCGCTGTCTGGTATGGGACCAAGCATCATCGTTCCTGCATCAGTTTTCTTATATACTGTGTATTTAGCGGCCTGTGACACCTCGGAGTCAGCAAGTGTTGCTATGTATCTCCGAGTGTCCGCGTCATACACACCCTTCTTTGTGGCATCAGCCAATATGTTTAATGGCTGGTATTCTACCAGATTTGCCAGTAAGAATTCTTTCAGCGCTCTACGTGCTACGTCTGAAAGAATAGGGTATTCCAGCAGTCTTCCATACTTAATTGCTGGACAATCTTTTTCTGCATCTGCTAATTTACCCCTTGCCATTTTGTATCTGAATTTGGCAAGGGAGGGAATTGCTTTAATTCGTACGTACTCTTTGCGTTCGAATTCTACAGCGTCGGCAGCTGCTGCCGCAATTTCGCTGCTTAAAAGGTCCCTAAATGTTTTCGCTGCTGCTAATACAGACGTAAGTGTCTGTTCTATTGCTTTAAAGTTAACTAGTGATTCTGTTTGTACCCTTATTGTATATGTCTCTACCAGCTCGAGGAATGCATTTTTCCCGCAAAAGGAAGTTGCAATCTCTGAAATGTCATTTCTCGATTTTCTGCTTCGCTCACCTATACTGTACGTGAGGATGTCGCTCTCGTCTTTCCCGACGAGTTGATTGGCTGGGAGGTTGGCCAATGAGTGGCCATCGCAGGTCTCTCTGTCTCCCCATGAGATCAGAGACGCGATAAGGATCAAACCAAGAGTTTTGCTCATTCTTGTGGCACCTTTGCCTGTTTGATCTTTCTCTTGCACCTTCATTCTGAGAAGGCTGTGTGCTCTACACACAATTTTTCGGACTCTATGGCTCGCGTATTTCTTCTGCTGGCGCCTCGTCCGCGCGTTCGTCCGTTGAGGACACAGGAGAATACTCAGAGTCGAATTCTGGGTTGCTCTCGAGATCTCCCAACCATGAACCATTAGGAGATTCGGGGAACTCGTAATCTGGGTCTGATTCTTCCGATTCAGATGCATGCGTATGTCTTAACGTCGACTCAGCGTGCACTGTCGGGTATACGTCGGGACTGGTTAAACCTGCTTTCAGATTTAACATCCGGCCAATCCATGCTCTATGCTCGAAAGCATGGACGACCACTTGGCGGACCTTATGTTGAATAGGATCAGCCATGCTAATTTTCCTAGTAGCCATGCTAATCCTCACTAACTGGGCAACAGTTCTGACGCGCCTTTTTTGCTACTGTATGTTTGCCAGGCTGTGCGTCCTCGATGGTCACATCTAAGCATGGACATCGATCGAGTTGTCTAAAGAGGTATACTCTGTTCTGTAACTGTACTAGCTGTGAGCTGTCCTGTGCAGCCTGTTGCCTTAGTTTGTCCTGTGACTGTTCTAGTGACGTCATTCTATTATCTAAATTATAGAACTTCAACTGTCCTCTACCAAGTTCTAACCCG
>JANYEO010000111.1 GCA_025363025.1 Opitutia bacterium | reverse complement strand
AGAGAAATAAGGATCTAGAACGAGGCCGGTACGTTCTCTAAAAAGTGGCTCTAGCCCCTGTGTTTTAAGGACATCTGTTAGATGAGCTGTGCGTCTGTCTTGCCAAACAATAGCGGGGTAAATCGGCTTTAGGGTAATTTTATCCCAGACGAGGGTGGTTTCTCGTTGGTTGGTAATCCCCAGCGCTTTGATGTCTTCCGGTTCTAGGTTGGCGCGGGCTAAGGCTTCGGTTGCGGTTGCGCTTTGAGTGGCCCATAGGTCGGCTGGGTCGTGTTCTACCCAGCCCGGTTGTGGATAATGCTGGGGGAATTCTTTTTGAGCCGTAGCCAGGATGTTGCCCTTTTCATCAAAGATAAGCGCGCGGGAGCTAGTTGTTCCTTGGTCTAGGGCAAGTATAGCCATGTTTAATCCGTATTACAAAAAGAGAGTTTGGCAAAATTTATGGAGGGTAAGCCCTAAGTAAGCCCCCACGATAGGGCCTAAGACCGGCACCCAGGCGTAGCGGAAGTGTGAGGAGCCCTTGCCTGGGATGGGTAAAATGGCATGAAGCAAGCGTGGCATGAGGTCCCTTGCAGGATTGAGCGCGTCACCTGTTAAGCCGCCGAAAGAAAGGCCAATACCCATAACCAGAAGGCCTAGGAGCAGGGGGCGAAACCCGCGGATGAAGAAGTCTGCAAAATCAAGCGGGGGGATGTCGTCTATAGGCAGGGGGCTGTGGAGCCATTCAGCATTAGAGGAAATGGATAGAACCCCGAATACAAGAAGGGCAGTGGCCAGTACCTCTGCTAAAAAATTGAAAGGGGGGTTGTAAATAGCCGGGCTGGTTGAAAAACAGGCTAGTTTGCGGCCCGCATCTTTTGTCGCAGCCAAGTGCGGGTAGTAGACACTATAGATTAAGAGCCCTCCGGTTAAAGCCCCAGCACATTGGCCAAATATATACCCGGGTACATCTGCCCAATTAAAGGCCCCGTGGGAAGCGAGCGCCAGGGTAATAGCCGGGTTTAAATGAGCCTCGCTAAAACGGGCTACAGCGTAAACGGCAATCATTACGGCTAATCCCCAGCCGATGGTAATGGCCATCCAGCTGCCTTCACGACCTTTGGATTTTTTTAAAACGGTAGAGGCCACAACGCCATTACCAAATAAAACGAGTAAACATGTGCCGAGGGCTTCTGCGAGATAGGGATGCATAGGGAGCAGTTTTGTGAGAATAAAATCCAATTATTAATCTTTTTTTCTTATTTGCAAATATTCAATAGCGCATTTTGATTCAAATAAGCTATTATTTAGTAGCACTCTTTATAGCATTGCCAGGGGGGATTTCGTGTTTTTAATGAATCTGCTTTCTGCTACAACATGCATTCTGTGTGCTCTATGACGTCGATCGAAAATAAAAGTGCTCTTTTTGAGGCAGTTTGGACGGGTTTACAAGCTGCTATTCCTTTAGAGCAGCTATGCTTTCCGAAGCATATCGTATGGCTCAATGGCGCTCCGGGCGCAGGGAAGGGGACGCATACACCTTTGCTTTTAAAGCGTTGCGGCATTACACCTGCTCCTGTAGGTATTAGCGATCTGCTGCAAGCTCCGGAGGCTCGCAAGATTATGGATTCTGGTCTTTTGGTGGGGGATGAAGAGGTAACGACGCTCTTGTTCAAAAAAATATTGAGTCCTGTTTATCAAAAAGGCGTTATGATAGACGGCTATCCGCGGACGCTCCCTCAGGCGGAGTGTGTGAAGGCTTTTTATGATGGGATGGTCTCCTTGCATCATCGCTACAAAGACACGCCTTTTGCTGCACGGTTTCCGTTTCCTCATTTTCAAGTAGTTGTCTTACTGGTAGATGAAGCCGTGAGTGTGTCGCGTCAATTGCACCGTGGGCAGCAAGCAGTAGAAAATAACCAAAAAGTAGCCCAAGTGGGTAGTGGTACGCATCAAGATGTCCGTAAGACAGACCTTGATCCTGAGCGCGCACAGAAGCGCTACCGTGTTTTTTGCGATTCTACCTTTGCCGCACTTAAAGCATTGGAGGGCTCTTTCCCTTACCATGTTATTGAAGCTGGGGGCAGCGTTGAGGAGGTTGAACGGGCGATTGACCTCGCATTAAAGGATTATTACTTATGAGTATTTTTAGTCCGGCACAATTTAACCCAATTCAAAGTTCTTTATCTACTGCTATTCAGAGAAAACTCTAGACAAAACTCAGTATCCCGGTTACTATTGATGCTGACAAATCAAATACTGCAATCCGTTTCCTGTTGCAGCCCTGTAAAAAAGGAAATCAAAGTTCAAAAGCGTTATCGCACGCCTCTCACCGACGAAAAGCATTGGCTACCATTGACTTGGGTGAATAATTTTAGCAATGGCTGTTAATGAAGCTTTACGCGGCGGCGTCATGTAAGCCTGGTTTGTCTCATCTCTAAACCCATCATTATCATGAATAAATTACTAAAACTCGTCTTAAAGGGTCTTCTTATTTTAGGTCTGTATAAACTTTGGAAGCAAGGCCCATTGGCCATTGGAGAACAAATATCAGATAGCTTGGGCCTTACCGACAAGGACAAAAAATCAAAAATTAAAGGTGATAAAAAGTATTCGAAGGAATGACCTAGCCCTATGTGCCTGTTGGAACAGATATAGAGTTAAAAGCGCTTTATATTGTTTTAGGTCTGTATCAGATTAAACTAAGCCTTTTCTTTTTCAATTTTATCTGGTTCAGCCCGTTATTTGATACAGCCCCAAATTTTGAGAATCAGTCCTTTTCTTCTGGAAATATTTTTTAACGAGCTCAGACCGCATGGGTTTCTTTAAAATACTCTATTCAATATTAACAAGGTAGGAGAGAGTGGCCAAAGGGTGGTAACTAACTTTTTCATCAGGTGATTTTATCTTGGCGAAATCAGCATTACGCGTAGCCTATGAAGGCTATGGTACATCCCCTGTATGAGCAATTGGCCGCGGGCCTTGTCGGTTTCTCTGTTAATGTACAGCCAGGAGAGCATGTGCTTATCGATATGGCAGATACCCCTAAGGAAATGGGGATTGCGCTCTTGAGGGCTATTCGCGAACGGGGGGGCCTTCCTTTTATTCATTGGCAGGAGCCCGCTCTAATGCGTGAGTTTATCCGCGAAGGGCATTTAGATGGTTTTAACACACAAGCTGCATGGGAGTTAGCGCGGATGCAGGGTGTTCAGGGGTATATTGCTATTCGTGGGGCCCAGAATATTTTCGAACAGTCAGATCTTTCTGCTGAAACATTGAAGCATTGGCTGCAAGCAACCAAGCCCGTGCAGGATTACCGGGTTAATAATACCAAGTGGGTCGTTTTGCGTTGGCCAACGCCCTCAATGGCTCAGCTCGCAGGGATGAGTACAGCGGCTTTTGAGGAATTTTTCTTCCGCGTTTGTACGCTGGATTATAGCCGCATGGCCCCCGGTATGGCTGCGCTTAAGGCCCGTATGGAACGTGCAGATAAGGTACACATTACAGCGCAAGGTACAGATCTTAAATTTTCAATCAAGGGTATCTCGGCTATTCCGTGCGGGGGACAGCACAATATTCCTGATGGAGAAGTATTTACGGCTCCTGTTAAAGAGAGTGTCGAGGGGGTTATTAGCTACAATACGCCTACGGTTTACCAGGGGACGGCGTTTGATAATGTACGGCTCGTTTTTAAAGCCGGTAAAATTGTTGAAGCTACTTCCAGCAATACTAAGCGTTTAAATGAAATTTTAGATACAGATCCTGGGGCTCGTTATGTGGGGGAGTTTGCTTTAGGGTTTAACCCGCATGTGCAAGAAGCCATGCGCGATATTCTTTTCGATGAGAAGATTGCCGGCTCTTTCCATTTCACTCCTGGTCAAGCTTACGAGATAGCAGATAACGGAAATCGTTCTCAAGTGCATTGGGATCTCGTTTGCATCCAGCGCCCCGAGCATGGGGGTGGGGAGATTCGTTTTGATGGAGAGCTTATCCGCAAAGATGGCCGTTTTATCGGGGAAGGGCTGGTATTGTTAAACCCCGAAAACTTGGTTTAATGTAACCTATGCTCAAGGTCTTGTATGAGCTTGAGCATAAAAGCATTTTGGCCGCCTAGTTCTTGGCAGGTGGCTAAAGCCTCGGCTGTTAAATGGTGGGCCGAGGCTTTAGCGCCTTCTAGCCCATAAACCGCAGGGTAGGTAAGCTTTCCGCGTGCGGCGTCTGCACCAGCGGTTTTGCCAAGCGTATCGTGCGTTCCTGTGGCATCGAGGACGTCATCTACTATTTGAAAGGCAAGCCCAAGGGCAGTTCCTAGCTTTGTGGCCTTGGCTATAGCTTCTTCCGATACATTGCTTAAACGTAAGCCCATGCGTAGGCTTGAAGCAATAAGGGCTGCAGTTTTGCCTTGGTGTATAAAATCTAGCCGCTGGGCTATGGTTATGCCTGCTGCTGGTGGGGTAGTTTCAGCCAAAATATCTTCCATTTGTCCGCCAATTAAATACTGGCTACTGGCCGCTAAGGCAAGATCAGCCACTAAGGCTTGGGCCAAGGGGGCGGGGTAGTGTGTGCTAAGGAGGTAGAAGGCGTGGGTTAAAAGAGCATCACCTGCAAGGAGGGCTGTGGCTTCGTCAAATGCTTTATGGCAGGTTGGTTTACCGCGGCGTAGGTCACTATTATCAATAGCGGGCAAATCGTCATGAATGAGGCTATAGGTGTGCAAGCATTCGATGGCAACGGCAGCGGGCATGGGGTCTACATCTCCTCCAAATAAAGCGTGTCCTGCCAATACAAGTATGGGGCGAAGGCGCTTTCCACCTGCCTGTAGGCTGTAACGCATAGCTGTGTGCAAACGGGTAGGGGGGGTGCTTGCAGCGGGGACTAATTTTTCTAAAGCGGCTTCGGTTTGGGACCTCCAAGTAGCCAGTTGCTGGTTAAACGCTGCATTTTCCATAAAAATAGCCTGCAATCCCTACGTTTTCTTGTCTAGGCCTAAACTTGACCTCGTCAGACATTTTCATATGTCTATTCTAATATTAATTCATTTTTCTTTATGCCTAATTACGATTACGAATGCGATGCCTGTGGCGCTACTTTCGAACTCTTTCAATCTATGAAAGATGATCCTTTAAAAACGTGCCCAAAATGTCAGCGGCCTATGCTGCGCCGCTTAATTGGGACTGGCCTTGGCATTATGTTTAAAGGAGGTGGCTTTTATGAGACGGACTATAAACGTGTGGCTAGCCCTGCCGGCAAGAATGAAGCTGCAGGAGAGAGTAATGCTACTGGCACGTCTAAAGAAGCGCCAAAAAAAGCGGATGCTGGCAGCTCTGCCCCAGCTAGTAATCCTGCTTCACCCGCTCCTTAAATGCTTATGTTTTAGGATTTTTGCCTTTAATCGCAAAGGCTTGCTTTGTTAATTGTAATCAGTTATCAATCGACTCATTGCTCTCGTTCAAAAATCAATTAACGTTTCATTAGCGTCTTTTTTGTCTTACCCCTGGATTTAACTTTTTCGTTTTTTTGTGGACTCTGCTTGCATTCAACCTCCCATGCCTTCTGTAATGCCATCTCGGCCAAAGACGGTTCGTCGGCTTTTAATTTATGATGATTCTGCCACCTTTGGCGGGCATGAGGTTATGGCGCTAGAAGGCGTTAAAGCCCTCATGTTATCAGGGGAATACCGTTTAACAGCCGTTTGCTCTCAGGCCAATGAAAAGTTAGTCTATGCCTTGGAGAAACTAGCCCGGGAGATGCCGGGTGTTATGGCGGTTTTGCCTATGACTTTTTATAGTAGAAAGCTTCAAGGCCTGCGAAATCGTCATTGCTCGGGTTCTTTAAGGGAGATTGAATCCATTTTTAGGGGGACGCAGCCTCAGGCTATGCTTGCTTTGCAAGGGGATGTAGAGCTATCTTCGGCCGGTATTTATGTGGCGCGGAAGATAGGCCTCCCTGTGCTTAGTTATTTAGCCTTACCCCATCATTTATCTCAAATGGGGGCAAAATTAGGCTGGGTGAGGGATTTGTTTAACCGCTATCTCTACAATTTGCCGGATGCTTTTATTACCCTTAGCGACTCTATGGCCGCTATGCTGCGGGCCCATGGCACACGCTTGCCTATTCGGGTAGTACAAAATGGGGTAGATTTTTCTAAAGCTTTGCCATGCGATCGGGCCCAGGGGCGTCGTCGTTTAGGCCTTCCCCTTCACCCGAAGATTATTGGGATGGTCGGGCGGATAGAGTTTAAGCAAAAAGGGCACGATTTTTGCCTGAAGGCTCTCGAATTTCATTGGGAGGCTTTAGCCGGTTACCATTTCTGCGTTGTGGGGGATGGGCCCGATCAAGAACGTTTGCAGTCAGCCGTTGCAAAAGGCTCTTGGGCTCAACATTTTAGCTGGATACCTTGGACGGAGGACCTTGGGGCTGTTTATTCTGCTTTAGATGTCTTGGTGCTCCCTTCACGCTTCGAGGGCGTCCCCTTGGTGATGTTAGAGGCAATGCATCAAGAGCTCCCTATCGTTGCCTCTCAGCGCGATGGCATGGCCGAAATACTGCCGGCGGAGTGGCTATTCCCTTATGGGGAATCAGGTCTTTTTGTAGACGCTATTTTAAATGCCACCACAAAGCCTCAGTCCGAGGTATTATTGCAACTGCGTCAGCGTGTGCAAGAGCGCCATAGCTTAAATGCCTTTCACCAGGGTTTTTTAGAAGCGGTTAAGGCATCGCTTCAGGTCATTGCCCCAGTGACCACTGTATAATGAGACCGCTGCAGAATACCTTTCTTTTGAGTTTTTGGTCGGTTGTCGCTCCTCAAGTACCGTATGTACATTCATCGCTTCGTCCTACAAATTCCTCAAAATCAAAGCATTCTGCAATCGGTCTCTATATAGTCCTGAGTGTTTAAAAACATCAAATACTATGTATTGTTTGAAAATCGCTATTATGCAGCGGTCTCATAATGTCTTTCTTCCCAGTTTTTGGTTGGTTGTCGTTCTTCGAGTACCTTAAAATTTAAGCACTCCCAGCAATCCATCCTGTTGTCCATGCAGCTTGGAAGTTAAAGCCACCGGTAACGCCATCGATGTCGAGGGCTTCTCCTGCAAAATACAAGCCGGGTACTTTTTTGCTTTCCATCGTTTTAAAATTAACCTCAGAAAGCTTGATGCCTCCGCAGGTGACGAATTCTTCTTTGTGCGTGCTTTTCCCTGTTACCTGATATTCACCCGCGCTTAATTCTTTAGTTAGAGCCAGGAATTCGTCTTTTGTCACATCTGCCCAGCGCCGTTCGGGGGGGATGTTTGCTCCTTCTACAAATCGTTCCCAGAGGCGTTGAGGCATACCTAAGAATCCGTAAGAGTTTACGTACTGGCGGGCGCGGTTCATTTTGCCATCGCTGAGTAGTTTGAGCAGTTCCTGTGCGCTTAGCTGGGCCAGCCAATTAACAATGAGGGTGAAGGTATAGCTTTGCTCGCTTAGGGCCTTTGCCCCCCAGGCAGATAGTTTTAATACACCGGGCCCACTTAGGCCCCAATGTGTTACGAGGAGAGGCCCTTTGGCCGTAAGTTTAATGGAGGGTACAGATACTTCCGTCTCCGGCATGCTGACTCCCTGCAAGTCATGCAAGCGAGAGTCTTTGATGTTAAATGTAAAGAGAGAAGGTACGAGGGGTTCAATCGTATGGCCTAGTTTTTTGGCAATATCCCAGCCTTTAGAGTTAGCATTGCCTCCCGTTGCTAAGAGCACTTTTTGAGCTCGGAGGGATTCTTGAGTGGTTAAAAGCAATAAGAAATCAGATTTATCGAGACCGCTGCATAATACCTTTCTTTTGAATTTTTGGTCGGTTGTCGTTCCTCGAGTACCGTATGTACACTCGTCACTCCGTCCTACAAATTCTTCAAAATCAAGGCATTCTTCAATCCGTCCCTTATCTTCTGCTTCTCCTTCTACCTGCAGTGGGCTCGCAAGCTTAGCATCTACTAGTCCACATTCTGTACGGATGATGACGCCAACGTCCTTGGCCGCCTTAAACAGGCAGTCTATAATCGTTTGAGAGTCATCGGTCGTAGGGAACATCCGCCCATCTTCTTCAATCTTTAGCTCAACGCCGCGCTCTTTAAACCAAGCAATCGTATCTTTGGGCTGGAAGCGGTGGAAGGGCCCTAGGAGTTCACGGCTCCCCCGTGGGTAGTTTTTAATAAGCTGTGCCGGGTCAAAGCATGCATGCGTTACATTGCAGCGTCTCCCTCCAGAAACTTTCACTTTGGCGAGCAGGTGTGCGCCCTTTTCTAGTAAGACTACCTCCCAGTCCGGGTGTGTTTCTTTTGCCCGAATAGCTCCAAAAAAGCCAGCAGCTCCCCCGCCTACAATCACAAATCGGTTCATAATAACAGTCATCCGGGGATGAAAGTCATTTTATAGCCGATTGCAAAGCCTTATCGTCAGGAGAGCGCTGGGAATTTACTTTTATAAGTGAAAACGGCTTTTGAACAGAGCCCGTGCCCCCTCTGTTGCCCCTTCTTGTGCCAATAGCAGGCCATCTTTAGCCGAAATACCCGTGCTAGTATTATCAATAAAGGCTTTCAGGAAAGTAGAGGAGGGCCCTTTTATTTGATTAAACTCAGTAATCGTAGTTTCAGCTCTTAATTGATATTCATCGTTTAATGATATTAAGAAATCATTAATGGCCTCATCGGCAGGGCCCGCGTAAGGACTTGGAAAGTAGCTATGAAAAAGGGAGTTCCCCACATAAGCGGCCGTAGAAACTGTCATAGTGCTGGCCGATAACGTCCCATATTGTTTATTAAAAGCGGTACTACTTATGATAGTGGCAATGCTGAAGGTCTTGCCAAAGGCTTGGGCCGAGGGTACAATTTGGCTCCAAGGCGCTTGGTTGTTGGCAATGGCCTCTGCCAAATGGGCTAGCTTTGCCGCTTTTTCAATAGCGTCAGGGGTAGCTTGTTGTGCAGCAAAGGGGGTGTTTGACATGCTAGTTGCATGGTTATCAAAATCAGTAGCGACGCTTCCCGCACTGCTGCTAACGGCATAGTGGCTCACGAAATTGTTAATATTGCCCCACGTGCTGCCGTATGCAAAGTTAAAGAAAGCGATACCGAGGGAGCTATAGGTGGCCAATGTTTTGCCAGGCAGTGGGGTCATTGCTGTTAGCTGGAGGATATCCGCGGCTACCCATGATAAGCCGGTGATAAGGTCAAATTCGCTTGTAGCCAAGTGTTCTGTCGCTACCTGTGTGGCTGCTCCAGGGGCTGCATTTTTAAGGGTTTCTTTGGCGGCATGATAGGCTTCCTCAATTTTTTGGTGCTGGGCCAGGAGCAAAATTAAATCGCCTACAGGCTGAATGATGCTTTGGGCGGTGCCGCCCACATAGGTTAAAGCCGGAGCATAGGCTTTAGCCCATTTTAGCCCATTATCAATACCATTCCAGGCATTAATGATTGTACCATCATC
>JANYEO010000092.1 GCA_025363025.1 Opitutia bacterium | reverse complement strand
ATGGCTGCATGGAACTCCGTAGCCGTATCTGAGAGATATGCCCTGTACTGTACATGCGTGTCTGGCGACTTGATTTGGTCTTTTTGCAACTCACCCGTCGTACTTGTAAGATCCCTCCACCAGGCCAGAGCAGTCTGGAGTGTCGGTGACTCCGCTGGTCGTCCTCAGCTTCATCAGTACCTGACCAAACAAACTAAATCAAAAAGAGTTGGCGCTCCCTTAGAAGTGGTTTGCTTGCCTTGACGTCATTTAGGTACATCTTGTCGGGTATTTCCTTGTGAAGGTTCTTTTGATTGAAGCCCCAAGTACCTAACAAGCAGACGACGACGTGTAACCTGGTTTGTTCTACGCCATTGCGTCTCTTACTTAGTTGCAAGTCCATGTGCGAATATTCTTGGCGCCTCCTTCCCTGCCACGTGTTGTTGCTGAGAGCAAAAGCTCGTTCGACTGGAACGCGAATTCCAGTTTTTTCCTGCGATATGGGTTTGTAAAAAAAGAAAAAACGGTTTATAATAATGAAAAGCATTACCTTGTGAGCGTTGTCTGCGGTCCATTCTTGGACAAGGTCCTCAGATTTCTGAACTAGAGCATCAGCTAGAGCCTCCGCTTCCGAGAAGGCAGACAGAAAGCTGTCAAGATCCATCACAGCGATGGCTTCAAATTCCTTGTCCCTCTCCCTGCCAGACATGTTGGGCTTGGTAGTTTGTATGACCGCCAGGCCGCTCACAAAGTTTTGGAAGCTCCTGTACTTGGAGCAAAGGAGTGCTACTGGTCCCGTAAAGACATTAGCGGCGTTGGTGAGTGTCACTGTTGTGGGGTTCACCCAGTGCTCGTCGCGATATACAAAAACTTTTTTGAAAGCTTTTTTTTTATCGCGTCGTTCAGACTGTAAAATGTTGACAAGACAGCTATTGATCCCCGTGCTAGACATGTTCTTTGCGCAAACTACGGCGTAGTTTGCCCTTCTTCTCTTTTATACGCGTTCGCTCGTATGCAACGAAAAAATTACACAAGAGCCGGCGCCTACTTTTGCGGTTGCCTCTGTGGCAGGCCCGCTTTTTACCAAGGTTTTTTTAACAGGCCTGCGCCGTCTTTGCGGCAAGGCGGCAAGAGAGGCGTTTTCGAGAGGGCGATGAACGGCGGCTGCTGCTGCTGCCGCTGCTCCTTTCTGATTGGCTATTTTTAGTCGTTCGTTTCCTTTTAAAGTTACTAACCCGGCGAGCGTCGCTATTCGTGCGAGAGCGAGAGGCGGCTCTGCTACGGACCCCCAGTGAAACAAGTTTTGGTGACGCCCTCAAGCACCTTTCGCCACGGGGAACTCGCATTCTTATTCTCGCTCTCGAGGTAAGACGCAGTAAAAAATGGAGAGAGATAAATATCAGCGGCCTTATTATGATAGTTTGGAAGATTTGAAAAGAGCCCACAAGAAAATTTTTTCCCCCGAGCCCTCGTGCAGTTATTTAGGTAAGATGGCATTTTTCCCTAGTTTTTTTTTCTGCCTCTTTATTACAAGGCCTTTGTTTTATAGAGCGCCCCTTTGCCAATCGAAATATTGGACTTTCTGAATGCGTTTTGCGCGTTCGCGATGGCGACGATCGCGTGCGACAGCATCTATTAGACACCTTCAGTAAGCTGTTTTCTATTTACGGCTCAAATTCTCGATTTGAGGTTGTCTATTCCTGCAACGCCGTTCTTCACGGAGACGATGGACAGTACAGCATTTGGTTTGGTCAGGACTATAGCTCGCCTCACGAGCCTGGACGTGCCAGTGTTAACCTCCTTGATGTGTCACGGCACGAGAATGGCTACGAGGGCTTTGACGTTGTCCAAAACATTGGCGACGTTGAGTCTTTAAAAGTCGATTTCAGCGTCAGCCAATTCGAAGAGCTGTTCTTTGAGAATCACAAGGACACAAACGTCTCTGTGCACTCGCTCGTGTCTCACCTGTTTATCGGTAAGATGTCAGGTCCTGCTAGTTGCGCATTTTTTTATTTTTTTAATTTATTTTGACAAAGCAACGCGAGACCTGACATCTTGCCTTGTTTAGTGCGTCATTACCTTGACAACTACGAGAGGCAGCACACGGTCGGAAAGAGGATTCAACGACTGTTCTAAAAATGTGGAAAAATCAATTTGCCCTGCTGGGCGGCGACGAAAAGTGCTGTAGCAAGTTGCTGCTTGAGGCGGTCTCTGAGCCTCGGGGCGGCATAGATGCTTATAGAAAGTACCTGGGCGGAGTGACGAGCTGCCACGTGAATCACTCGCTGCTATCCATCCTGGACGATGATCTACTCAACGAGTTTTACCTGCGAGACCACCCAGAACGAGAGCCAAAGTACTTTTCTTTGTTGAATCGGAATTCCAAGGACTTGGGGTTGCTAGAGGAGGCGTTGGGCATCAGGATAGTGCTGCTGCAGCCGAGAGAAGATGACAGGTTCATTAAGCTTTCTGATCGCGCAATTTTTGACGTTACCAGAGGGGCGCCGCCCTGCCCGCGCACCCACGTGTTTCTGCTAGTGGCAGGGCCGCCGGGCTCCAAGTTTTGCCTCTTGTATGCCAAGCTACCGGATGCGGCAATAGATTATAGGCCGCTATCCTCTGAATCCTCCTTCATCAGAAAGAAACTGGATTGCGACCATTTGGCCGGACAAGGCAGGTGCCTGGTTGACGGCGTGTTGCAGTTGCTGCTTCTGCCTCCCTGCCGGCACGAGCACACGCAAGATTGCCGCACGCTGTCGTCTTTCCTCATCACAAAATCTTCTTCTCCTTTGGCGACACGCCTCCCAAAAGGCCTGGTGTTGGCGTCCCACGTCAAGACGAGTTACGACCGGGTGACTTCGCGATGGAAGCGGCCAAACAACAACTATTTTGCCGTCCTGGCTGTGTTTGGAACTTGTTTGTCAGACACCCCGGTGCTTTGCATCACCTCCAAGCTCCAGCTGTATGTGTTGCATGCCGAGTACGCGACGCACGTGTTGGCCCTCACCAAGAGACCAAGAAACGTGCCGAGGACGCCATTTCCGGCCCAAGAAGGCATAGCACCAGCGGGGCGCAAGGCCGCAGCGGGTGCTGCAGCGGGCTGCACAAGCTCTCGGCCGTATGTTGAAGAGCACAATGCCGCCTGTCCATGCAGTTGCTGCCTAGAAGAACCCAATCACAGGGCCAACATGAATCGTTTTGGAAGCCAGCGCCTATACAAGACAAAAGTATCTGTATTTGACCTGCTAAAAATGTGCGGACGAGATGACGATGCCACCGTTGCCCTTATAAATAGGGTCTGCCAACTCTCCGTTTCGGCCTTTGACGTCGAATCCATTTCGGTCCCCGTGGATTTTTGCACGGGGGAAGAAGATTGGCAGCCAATTGGACAGACGTTGAAAAGCCCGACTGGAGCCGGAGTGTCTGATTATTCTCTTCCTAGAGAGATCTATGCTCGCCACACTCCGGCACTCATTTGTTGCCAGAGCCAGTACAATCAAGAACTTGGTCTGGAACCCACAGTCCTGCGCCT
>JANYEO010000102.1 GCA_025363025.1 Opitutia bacterium | reverse complement strand
AACCCTACATGCCGCAACCGAAAGAGCCTTACCTGTACTTAAGAAACTAGAAGTCCTTCAACCAGAGAGCCTAAGTACAGCTGAAGAGACCCCACCTGAAACACAAAAAAACCCCGCAGGCACAACTCTTTGAAAGAATTTATTTGCGCCCTATTTAGTTACCCTCTTTATTCTAGCAAAAAAAGGGTATTCATTTATTTAATAATAGATACCTACAACCCCCTCAATGGCGCCCATCACAACACTCCTTCATCGTCATAAGCCGAATGCGACCATCGCATATATAGCGGCTGCCTTGGTATGCATTGCAGGGGCGCTCTATTTTGTGGCAGCCGATTTAGAAGATGGCTCATGGGGCACCCCAACAGATTTAATAGGAGCGCTCTCTCTCACAGGAATCAGTGCATATGCTTTATTAGCTGCGGCCATCTCCGCTTTTCGTCAATTTTCATCTGCGCACAAGGCCGCATCTACTTTTAACACCAGCCCTCTGGTATATGCACTGTATATCGCTTTAGGTTATGCAACGGTTGGGTGCTTATATATTCTATTTTCAACGCATCTTGCCCATCTACTCGCTAGCTCGGTCGAGTCTTTTAAATATTTTGAACTCATCAAAGGCTACCTTTTTATTCTGATAACCAGTTGGCTTTTACTCGGGCTTACTTACCTGCTTTTTAAACGTATCATTCGTGATACAGAAGAAATTATCGTTCAAAAAGAAGCTTTAATCGAAGCCAGTAAACGCGCTACAACAGGCGTTTTTGCTGCCTCAATTGCTCATGATGGCGGCAATATCCTGGCCAGCTTACGCTTTTGCCTAGAGCTCCTAGGTCGCAGCCGCGCCTTAACGGGAACAGGGGCAGAACTGCTCGATAATATGCGCCGCGCAGTAAGTGAGCTCTCAGCCCTTAATCGACGGCTTTTGGAAACAGGACAACGAGGCCTCTCCAATGAACTTTTTGAGCGCGATTTAATTATAGAAATCCGCGGGGCTCTCTCTCTCGCCCGGATCAATCAACGCGCAAAATATTGCCAAATTTCCCTAGAAGGAGATACAGAGCTAATAGGCTTAATCAATCCCAGCCTAATCAATGAGATGCTGCTCAATCTCATTCTTAATGCTGCAGATGCTACAGAAAATCGAGGCCGTATTATCGTATACGCTTACCGTGTAGAAGATACTGCCCACATCGAAGTGCACGACAATGGCCCCGGCATCCCCAAAGAAAAACAAGAAAAAATCTTCGACCCCTTTTATACGACCAAAAAAGAAGGCAGTGGCCTCGGATTGTTAACCGTTAAAGCCTGCGCAGAACTCCATCAAGGCCTATTGCGTGTCGATCGCTCACCCCTCCTAGGCGGGGCCTTGTTTGCGATTACTTTTCCTATTAAAAAAGAAATCTCAAATACGCCAAAAACAGCGGTGCAATCTATGGCTTAATTCTGAAAGCCAACATAATACATTGACCCATAAACACAGCTTCCCCTAGCCTGGGCCCATTATGGAAACGTGCACAGTCTCAATGGATGCCTTGGTTGCTCTTTGTAAGCGACGGGGTTTTGTCTTCCCTTCTTCGGAAATATATGGCGGCCTAAACGGATTTTTTGACTATGGACCGCTTGGCGTAGAGCTACGTCGCAACATCAAAGACGCTTGGTGGAAGGACATGGTTCACCGCCGAGACGATATGGTCGGGCTAGACTCTACCATTATAATGAACCCTGCCATCTGGCGGGCCTCGGGGCATATCGATGGATTTACAGATCCATTGGTCGATTGCAAAGTATCAAAAATGCGCTACCGAGCGGATCAGCTTTTCTTTGCACCTGTAATCGTTGCAGATGAAACAATTGGCTATATCGCCGTCATCGAGTCAGAAAAAAAAGAAGCCGAAGCCCTAGCCCAAGCAGAAACCCTAAAACGCAAGCTCGCCAAACAAGGTACTTTAGCCCCTATTCAGCTCAAAGAGTATACCGAAGCCACAGAGGCGGAAGTCCCCCTTATCCCCTCTCCGGCAACAGGCAAACCCGGATCCCTCACGCCTGCCCGCAACTTCAACTTAATGTTTGAGACCTATGTGGGGGCGCTCAAAGACGCCTCTTCCACGGCTTACCTCCGCCCAGAAACGGCTCAAGGGATCTTTGTTAACTTCAAAAACGTGGTAGATACCACCCGCGTGAAGGTACCTTTTGGCATCGCCCAAATCGGCAAAGCCTTTCGGAATGAAATTACACCGCGCAATTTTATTTTCCGCTCACGCGAGTTCGAGCAAATGGAAATCGAATTTTTCATCCCCCCGGGCGAAGCTGTTTGGCCAAAATATCACCGTGAATGGATTGATGCCCGGCTCAACTGGTTCGAGTCCATTGGCATCCCCCGTAGCCTCCTGGTAGAAGAAGTGCATCCCAAAGAAAAATTGGCCCACTATGCCAAGGCCTGTACGGACATTACCTTCAAATTCCCCTTTGGGACACACGAGCTCGAGGGCATTGCCGCCCGAGGAGATTTTGATCTTACCCAACATCAAACCGCCTGCGGAAAGCCGCTCGAATATTTTGATGAAGAGACCAAAACCCGCTTCCTCCCCCACGTCATCGAGCCATCTGTCGGGGTCGATCGTACCTTTTTAGCCGTCCTTTGCGCTGCCTATTATGAAGATGAGGTAGAAGGCGAAAAACGAGTCGTCTTACGCCTCAGCCCCCGGATTGCGCCCATTAAAGTCGGCATTTTCCCCCTGGTTAAAAACAAGCCCGAGCTCATGGAAGCCGCGGTCAACCTCTATCAACGCTTTCGCAAACGATGGAACGTGGCCTTCGATGGCTCAGGAGCCATCGGGAAGCGCTACCGCCGCATGGACGAAGCCGGAACACCTTGGTGCATTACGGTTGACTATCAAACCCTCGAAGACGGCACCGTCACCCTGCGCAATCGCGATACAACCGAGCAAAAACGGATTCACCCTGACGCAGCCTATGCTTTAATTGAAGCAGCTATCGAAGGCTAAGGTATAATTGATGGATAGGGTTTGCATGCCTTTTAACCCTTCGGAAAAATATAAATCATTCCTTCATGGCTGGCTTCAAAACCCAAACGTTCGTAGAATTTTTGTGCTCGAGTGCGTTGTTTATTCGTCGTGAGTTGGAAAATAGAAGCGCCACTCTCTTTACCATATTCAATCGCAGCCTGCATCATCCACTCTCCAATGCCACAGCTTCGCAACGCTTCAGCAACTCGCACAGCTTCAATTTGAAGGCGCGTCGCCCCCATA
>JANYEO010000077.1 GCA_025363025.1 Opitutia bacterium | reverse complement strand
AACGGAATCCAAAAAACGCTGTGTTTCCGTAGAGCCTCCAATATGACGAACATCTACTACAATTGTACGGCCGGTTTTTGCCTGATACCATTTTGAAAACCCAGTCGCAAACTCGTCGCAAATAAACTCAGTATGCGGGCTAATGACGACCAAAACATCATCCGGCTTACTAATAACGGTATCATCATACCGAAATATGAGCGGTATCGCAACAATTGCCACTAATAGCAGCATTAAGACGATCTTTTTTCTCATACGGCGGTCATGTCATCACTCTATTTTGTTATTCAAAGTCATTGATTACTTCCGATGGCGGTTCTAGCAGGCTCAACCCATCGGTCAAGCACTATTCAAACAAAGAGACCCTTTATTGAAAATGCTTTCTCGCAGGCGCCTATTAAGACCGCCGCATAATAGCTTTTTTAAACAAAATGCAGAGAATTTCAATTTTTGAACTTTCGAGATGATGAAGAGACCGATTCCAGAATGCTTTGATTTTGAGAAATTTGTAGAACGGCGTGACGAGTGTACATACAGCACTCGAGGAATGATAACCGACCAAAAACTCATAAAGCATGCATTATGCAGCGGTCTCATTAATGAGCCTCTCCATAACCCCCTCTGTCCCCTTCAGAAAAAATACGTTCAAGGTCCTCCGATCGCTTGCCTTCATGGGATAGTAAAGAATCCGTTCCTTCTTTCCTAAACATAACGCTGCCTTCCACTCCATACACTTTTTCTGCCGTTAAAAGAGACTTCACCCTATCCCAATCGCCCCCTCTAGCTCCTTCAGAAAAAATAATATTAAGCGCCTTCAATCGCTTACCTTCACCCGTCGCATGCACTAAATCCAGTTGCGGTTTTATTCCCAACCGCCGCCAAATAGCATGAAGGCCTTCTATAAAGGTGCTCTCCCTATCCCCTCCTATCTGCGCATATACTTCCTGCGACGCTAAAAGCGTATACAACCATTCTAGCAAATGATAAGGCTCCTGTCTTGTTTCCATATCATCTAAAACAGCCTCTAAATGAGGGTTCTCGAGCAGTGCCAAAGCCCCTTGCCAATCAATAAACTGCCTGGGCTTGTCATCCCCTAATAAATTCAAAAGGGCTTTACGCGTCCACTCTAACGAATTGGGCACAGAAATTACTTCGAGAGAGATACCCACCTCATCTTCTTCATCATTATACTCACAAAACCTCTGCCCGTGTTTTTTCTCAAAACGCCCATCCCTTACCCAACCTGCCGCTTTCTCATTACCAGCCTGCTTTGCAATCTCCTCCATAAGAAAGGGATTTATATAGCCCTGATTAAGGGTATAAGCAAAAAGTCCATAATCGGGCGCCTTGAATAAAGCCTCCGCTAACGTTTTCCATAAACTCAGGTTATCTTCAAAGCCTTCGCGAAAAGCCGCCTTTATCCAAACGGGCTCTTCGGCTGCTACCCCCCTGATAAATAAATCTTCACAGGCGTCTTTTGGCAAACAGCGTGCATCTAATAATCCCTCTTCTGCCCACGCACACCGTGCAAATACCGCACGTGTAACCTCAGCAAACACAGCCCATTCTTCATGTGTGAAATCCTCTGTTAAGAGCCTTTCCTGCGCATACGCCTCAACTAAAAGCCTAAAAAGATAAGCAAGCTCCCCATTATCATGTAATAGATCGGCCAACCACTCCACCATCTTATCTTTGTCCCACTCAGTCTCTTGCCCCATAATACGCAATCCACCAAGCAATACATAACGACGCCTATCAGAACCTGCCTTTAAAGCCAATTCAGCCCCACTGGTTAAACGTTTAATACTTTGCCGCTGCCGCCCAAGAAGGCAACGTCAACATAGAGCCTAAAAGGCTTAACGGTTTAATATCCGAATACGCTATCTCTATTTTAAATCGATTAAATGCCTGCTCCGAAAAAGGGACCTCGTTCCACAACGAAGCTAACTTTTTTTGAGATTGAAAGCGCCGTTGTTCAAAAGTCAAAGGCACCTGTAATACTTCTGGCGGAAGATCCCGTACGCTGCTCGTAAACTGTCTAGTTGGTATAGTCCCTAAAATAGGATGATAGGGAGTATTCACAGCCCCTCTCCACGTATTCAACACAACGGGCGCTCTTCGCATCAAGCTCCAGCCCATTTCTAAAAATCCACCGCCATAAAGCGCACCACTAAAAATGAATGTGCTAAAAATTATCCCCGCACGGTATCCTAAACTGAGTCTCGGTAAACGCATAAGAAATTTAATTAAGGGTAAAAAAGGACACTAAGGGCTCCTAAGCAAGATACTAGTCATGCAAACACCTTATCAAAACGCTTTCTACGCTCTCGGTCAAGCCTTGCAAAAATTATTGATGACACTTAAGATACGCTTCCTATGGCTGCCCCTATTACCCCTTCAAATCGCCCCCAAGTCCCTGTAAGTCAACCAGCAGAAGCGCTTCCAAAGCCCTCACTAAAGGACTTTTCTACCCTAGTAAATAAAGCAGCCACAACCACACCTGCCCCCGGGGCCCGCGTAAAACTAAACCAAACCGGCCTTGATTATACGCCCTTAAGTGTCCGTCGGATTTTTTCACGATCTGTCGAACATCTCTCAGGACAAAATGCCCTTCCAGAACAAGCTGCAAAAAACGCCTATAAGGCCTTTAAAACCCAGGCAGAAAAAGAATACGGCCGTGATACAACTCAAGCCGTCTTTAAATCTCTCGGCTTAGACAAAAAAAATACCCTCACCGTCGAAGACACGGCCAAAGCCCTTCAAGCCTTTAAGGCCTATAATCACCCAGCTGAAGCAACCGCAAACCCAGATCTAGTTCGGCTAACCGCGTTAAAGCTACCGCCCACCCCCCTCCCACAAAGCTTACTCACCCCTATTAGCGAAAAACTTAATACAGCAATCAATACCCCTCTGCCCTCTAACACTGATACAGTCTGTGATGATTTTAAAACAGATGCCACACGCCTCACGCTACTCATTGATAATGAAGATATCAGTAAAACGGTGGACCCCTCACAAAGAGATGATGCTGCCCCCCGCATCGCAATACTTGCTCAAACAATAGCAAAACAATACCCGGATGACCCTGCCATGGCCAGCCGTGTACTATGGGATCTTTCTCACCTCTTAACTCAAACAACCCTCAACGATGCCACCCGCGCATTAAACCCAGAAGACGCAGAAGCTGTTGTAAACAACTCGCAAGCTATTGGAGAAACCGTTACTTTTCTCAAAGGCATGGGGGACATAATGAATGAAGACAGTAAACCCACCTTTAGCCTCCATCCAGAAGCAGACGGTACCTTTTCCATTGAAGCCGTAGATCTCAAAGCTACTAACACATACATGAACCTTCAGTCAGGCAAACTCACTTCCTTAAACCCAGAAGAAAGCCTGCAAACCCTTCGCCTCAATATCGTCTACACGCCCCCCACAACCTCCACTGGTCCCTCAAAAGTAGAAATCCTTCCTTCCTCCTTCTACTCGCATCACTTCGAACCTGTTAAATAAACAGATAGCTAAATAACTGAAAACCAGTTGAAAAATAGGGGAGAACGCTCATGATACCCTCATGACTGCTTCATCTCCACTAACTCTCGTCATCATGGCTGCTGGCATGGGCAGTCGCTATGGAGGACTAAAACAAGCCGCCGCCGTCGGCCCCAAGGGGGAATGGTTACTTGAGTATAGCTTACAAGATGCAGCCCAGGCCGGCTTTACCGATGCGGTCCTCGTTATTCGCCCAGAGATGGAGGCTACTTTCCGTCAACATTTATCAGCCGCTCGCTTTAAACCCCTCAATATCCACTTTGCCCCGCAAACCTTAAGCCACGCCCTGCCCACCGGCTTTTCTCTTACTACCACGGCCCCCGCTCGTACCAAACCCTGGGGGACAGGCCATGCGGTTTTATGCGCCCAGCCTTTCGTCCAAGGCGCTTTCGCTGTCCTCAATGCGGATGATTATTACGGACGTCATGCCCTCTCGCTCTTAGCCCATTTTCTAAAAAACACACAGCCCAATACCCTCGCCGGAGCCTTACTCGGTTACCGGTTAAAAAATACCCTCTCCCCTCACGGTCCCGTATCTCGAGCAGTTTGCGAAACAAATACAACAGGCCACCTTAAATCCTTAACAGAGCATACAAAAATTATCGACACCCCCTCAGGCCTTATCGATCAAGCCGCTCTTACCTGCACGCTTAATCCGGAGGCTACGGTGTCCCTCAATGCCTGGGCCTTCACGCACGCCTTTTTTAATACGCTCACAGCCGGCTTTTCAACTTTCTTAAATCAATTAACACTCGAAACAGCCGCTGGAGCGGAATACTACCTCCCCTCTGCCGTTACCCTAGCCATGCAGGCAAATAATGCACCCATTACTATCATCCCAACGGAAGATGCCTACGCTGGCCTCACCTATCCGGAAGACCTCCCCGGCCTGCGCACGCTTTTAAAAGACCATTAACGAATGCTTTGTGTGTCAGATAACAAAGGGCAATTTCCTTCATTTACAGCTGCAATCCCCAGAATTTCTTTATCCGTATAATCAGCAATTTTAGAAGTCCCCCAATTAGTGGTTTGATAGATTAAGTTACACCCAAATCCCAATAGCAACCTCCCGCTCACATGCCCCGGGTTAATAACATTGCGGATAGCATAAGACATAGCTGTGCCCACCCCTAGTTGCATAATCCACGAATTTAACGTATAAACAGGGCTTTTTAATAAATTAAAATCGGTAATATATTTCCAATAATTATTGTTCCAAGAATTCTCAGTAGCCGTCTTTTCCTCAGATACAACTATTGGTTCAGGCGTGCTAGTAACGGCCCAACCATTACCCAATACTTCTAAATCCAAAGCAACTGCAGGAGCTGCTAGCCCACGATTGATAACAAAAGATATACCATTAACTGCTATTTGCCCAAAAAGGGTCGTTGCATTAAAATAGTAGCCTAAACTCATACCAAGTATGGGGCTTACAATATAGTATAACGAAGCCAAGAAAGGTCGAGTTTCTACAAAATCAGATTTTTCAACTATTTTGTTGGTAATTTTTTCAACAACTGGATTCTGAGTAATGCTTTCATAGATATCATCCACCATGAGATTAATAGATGCCTTAAGCCATTCTTCTTGCTCAAAATGAGTATCTGCCGCAGGAAAATTAAATGAACCGGTGCCCATGCCTATTCGGATGACATAATCGCTATCCGTAAAGTCCAAAATGCTTACCTGAAACAGTTCCTTGGATTCATTTTCTTCAAAAGAGTCTGCTACAGCTGCTACACTGAGAAGCGTGCGTGGTTCTAGTGTGTACATTGTATATATTGTGTTTTTGTTTTATTGATTTACAGTCGAATGCTGCGCATACAACTACAAAAACGCAATATATTTGTCAATAATTTTATTTATAAATTCTAAATAAATAAAACCACCCCACCCCTACATCTCTCAAGATAAATTTACCCTTATTCGTTGGGTAGCTCAGGTCTTGTCTCATCAACGGAGGGTTCCCCCATCTCCGCAAGGAGCTTTTTTAGATTCTCATCTAATGTCTCAATATCAACCTCAAACATACGCTTGCCACCATCACTTTCAAAGTCAAACTCTAGATCTGCGGCTTGGCGCGCAGTATGCCCCGTCAATCCAGTTCCGGCTATTATCATCCCCAGCCCCCAAAAGGCCGAATCCAATAGCAAAAGGTATCCCCAGACCAACAGCAATGCTAGCCACCCCTAATAGGGCTATACTCACCCCTCCAACCAAAGTAGCCCCAAACATGAGCATAGACTTAAGGCTTAAACGATCGACTGCACTCTGCAGCTTACTCTCCAAATTTCCATTTTTACTTTCTGCTTTTAATTGGCCTGTTAAAGTCTTAAATGCCGTCAAATAGTTTTTCAAACTTGCCTGGACCGAGTCTAAATGGGCTGCAATATGTCCTTTTTCTGTAGCGGACAACGGGTTCTGCCCCTCCGCGCTCCGATCCTCATGCCCTATAATCCCCAGAAGAGCATTTAATTTTTCCTCAACATTGCTGATCTGATCATCCATAGTCGTTAAAGCGATCTCTACTGTAGCCTTATCCGCTGGGTTAGAGCTCGCTAAATGAACCATTCGCTCCCGCTCAGTCTGAAGATTGTTTCTAGTAATTGCGCAAAGATCAATAGCTGCCGTTAACACCTTGGCGTTATTCCCATCTGGGCCATCAAAATTAAGCTTCGATACATTCATTAACTTTGAAATATCACCCAAGTTTTTATTAAATGAAGCAATGGCCGAACCCAAAACAGGAGAAGGCTTGTCAGCTAAATTAGGGACCCAGTCCAATAAAGCTTCATTGTACGCATGGATCCCTTCACAGGCTAAAACGTTCAGCGCCGCCGCTGCCTGACACAGAAAAGAATGATACTCCGGATTGTCTTTAACCCCGGGTTGCTGGGCTTCATGGGCCAATATAGCCGAGTACGCAAATAATTCACCCTTGTCATGCTGAACCCGTCCAAATTTACCCTTATACTCTGCCATCTCCCGTATTTGTTGCAAAGCATTACCCGGGCCTGTTAAATTTTTCCCTGCTTTAGCCTCTTCCAGTATGCCAGCAAACTTCTGCTCTTTATCTGGCCTATAGTCATAATGTTCAACGCTCTCCTCAGAATAATTCTCCCCCGTGGAGTCTACACCCGCACTCACGGAGCTGTAAGCCTTACCCTTATTTTGCGCACTCGTCCCAATATATAGATCTCGAGTCGACTTGGAACCCAGTGGCACCCCTTTTACAATATAACCCTGGTTATCATTAGGCCGACTCACCCCTGCTTGCATTCGCGTCCCATCTTTTACATTTTGCACCGTCCGTTTAAATAACGATTGCTCTCCCGGCTTTTCACTCTTCCCGCTCTTTGCTGGGGTTACAGTAGGAATAGTGCTATCGTTCGGTTTAGGGGCAATGAAATTACGAATTTTATCCATGACAGAAAGGGGGTAAATCAGATACTCTACACTATTTTTATAGTTTAATCAAGGGCAGTCTAGTAGAAAAAAACCACCTCGCTTATAAACAATAAGGAAAGGCATTATGCAGCGGTCTCAGAATCCAAGCTAATCGTCACCGGCCCATCTCCGCAAACGTTTACCTCCATCGTTGCCCCAAAAACCCCCGTTGGCACCGGTTTACCCAGAGCCACCTCCAAGCGCTTCACCAGCGCCTCATAGAGCGGAATGGCGACCTCTGGCCTGGCCGCTCGGTTAAAAGAGGGCCGGGCACCTTTTTTCATACAGCCAAAGAGGGTGAACTGGCTCACCACCAACACCTCCCCCCCCATTTCTCCCACAGCCTTATCCATCTTCCCCGCTTCACTTT
>JANYEO010000069.1 GCA_025363025.1 Opitutia bacterium | reverse complement strand
TATGGATCACGCCGGCCTCGCCCTCCGCTCCGCGGTAGAGACCTATTTAAAAAGCCATAATATCGAAACGATCGATCATGGTACACACACGCCGGATTCTGTCGATTATCCCGACTTTGCTCAATTAGTCGGTCAAGATGTCGCCACCGGCAATGCAGATTTTGGCATCCTCATGTGTAGCTCCGGCATCGGTATGTCCATCAGTGCCAATAAAGTAAAGGGTGTGCGCGCTGCCTTGGTACAAAATGAAGACAATGCGGAATTTTCCCGTCGTCATAACGATGCCAATGTCATCTGCATGGGTCAAAAATACCTAGATCTCCTCTCCGCGCAAAAACTCCTTGATATTTTCCTCAAAACCCCCTTCGATGGCGGCCGTCACGAGCGCCGCGTCGATAAAGTTAAAGAAGAAGACGCAGCCCGGTAATTATTCGCCTTTAATATTTTCAACCAAGCTACACATAATACTCGCATCTATCCGTCAAATGCTAAAGCCCTTCCATTTAACGGCTTTAGTGCATGCTTTTCTATTTTTAAGGGTCTTGCTTTATCGGCAAGGCCTTTTCTATTTCTATATAATACACAATAATGAATACCAATAACTTCTCACCACACACTACTCTGCCCGCTACTCCTCTTTCTTTGCTCGACGCAGAAATTGATCTTTTAATTAAGGCCGAATGCGCCCGGCAGCAAGATCACCTAGAGCTTATCGCTTCAGAGAACTTCGTCCCTCCCGCAATTTTAGAAGCGGCAGGCAGCGTTCTCACCAATAAATATGCAGAGGGCTACCCACGCAAACGTTACTATGGCGGCTGCACTCACGTAGACGGGGTAGAGCAATTAGCCATAGACCGTGCCAAAGCTCTCTTCGGGGCAGATCACGCAAATGTCCAGCCTCACTCAGGCAGCCAGGCCAATGGCGCCATTTATTTTGCCGCATTAAAACCAGGAGACAAAGTTTTGGCCATGAGCCTCGAGCACGGTGGCCACCTCACTCACGGCCATCCAAAGAATATTAGCGGTTGTTACTTTAACGTTGTCCACTACGGGGTAGATCTTGCAACAGGCCTTATCGATTATGATGCCCTCGAAGCCCAAGCCCTGGCAGAACGGCCTAAATGCATCTTGGCCGGTGCCTCTGCTTATTCTCGCATTATTGATTTTGAGCGTTTGTCCCATATCGCTCAAAAAGTAGAAGCCCTACTGTGGGTAGATATGGCTCATATCGCAGGTTTGGTGGCTGTGGGCCTTCACCCGTCCCCTGTGCCCTTTGCGGATTTTGTCACCAGTACTACGCACAAAACCCTGCGTGGCCCTCGTGGTGGCCTTATCCTGTGCAAAGAGAAATGGGCCAAAGCGGTAGACTCCGCCATTTTCCCGGGTATGCAAGGGGGCCCCCTCATGCACGTTATCGCGGGCAAGGCCATCTGCTTTGGGGAAGCCTTAAAGCCTTCTTTCAAAACGTATCAAGCCCAAGTTATCAAAAATGCACAGGCCTTGGCAAATGCTCTCAAAAACAAAGGCCTCACCCTCATTAGCGGCGGCACAGATAATCATTTAATGCTGGTAGACCTTCGTCCAAGTCATCCAGGCCTCACTGGCAAAGTCGCTCAAGCCGCGCTCGATCTCGCTCATATCACCCTCAATCGTAACACCGTCCCAGGGGAAACTCGCTCCCCGTTTGAAACCAGCGGCATCCGCATCGGCACCCCCGCCATCACCACCCGTGGCCTTACGGAGGACCATATGGAGACGATCGCCAGCGCTATCGTCACCGTCTTAAACGCCCCAGAAGACGAAACAGCTCTCTCCAGCGCCCGCGCGGTAGCCTCTACTTTATGCAAAGCATTTCCTTTGCCTTATTAAATGAAATCGCCTGCTAAACACTATGGCCAGCGAGGTTTTACGCTGGTCGAGCTATTAGCCGTTATTGGCGTTATCGCCGTTTTAATGGCTCTTCTTTTTCCCGTTATCGGCAAAGCCCGTAGCACAGGGGAACGGACAAAAGCTGCTAGCAATCTTCGCCAAATCTGCCTCGCGTATACACTCCATACGCACGAAGGCAGCCTTCCTCGGATACTCAGGGCCAATACGCCTCAAGAATGGGCAGGGGCCTTGGCTCGTTCTCAAGGTTTTAATGAAGCCGCATTATTTTATATCGATGCAGACCCTCTTTTAGAAAACCATTACCCCTTGCCCCGTTCTATCTTAAATTATTTAGCCCAAGGATCAGCTGAAAATTTAGACCCCGCATTCAAAAACACTCCCATTAGTTATACCGTCGTGTCTAATTTGCCCCCCAGCGCATCCCCCTCTACCACGCCTATCGTCTGGACCCGGGGCCTTAAACCCGATGGCACCTGGGCGCTCAATTCGCCTTATGCTGGCCGCGGCGGCCACATCGGCTTCTTAGATGGCCACGTTGCCTGGTACTCTTCTTTAGTAAATGATAACGGCATAGGCCTGCTAACAACTTATGGCACGGGCGGCACTTCCACGGCCAATATTCAAGAAGCACTTCCTCCCTCCTCCAAAACTTTAGAATCCCCATGATTAAATCAGTGGCTTCTGTTATCGACGCCCTTTGCCTTTTGTTTTTTAAATTCACAAAAACTTAAACAATCCCTATTGTGTGGCCCATTCAAGGGTGAAGTGCAGCACTTGGTGAACAAGTGGTCAGCTTCAG
>JANYEO010000239.1 GCA_025363025.1 Opitutia bacterium | reverse complement strand
GTTCGCGGAAGGTCCGTTTAGAGCCCCGTTTGCGATACTTTTTTCCAGAATGCCGCAAGCGTTTGGAGTGCCATCCGCCCCTTTTTTTATCGGTCCAGAAGTGCTTATATATTCTTTCATCACTTATGAATGCTAGGTTTTAAGCTTCAATCGACCGGAGATCACTTCTGGGCCGATAAAAAAAGGGGCGGATGGCACTCCAAACGCTTGCGGCATTCTGGAAAAAAGTATCGCAAACGGGGCTCTAAACGGACCTTCCGCGAACTAATTCCTAATAGAATCGGTATTGAGCACCGCCCGAAGATCGTTGAGGATAAAGCCCGATTCGGCGATTTTGAGCTGGACACCATTATTAGAGCGGGTCGCAATGGATTCCGCTTAACTATAGTTGATAGAAAAACGAAGTACATGTGAATCAGTCCGCTAAAGTTCAATACAAGTGCATATGTAGCTGAAGCAGCCGTATCTTCGCTTCAGAAGCTGAATGGAAGAGGCCTGATCCACTCGTTTACCTCGGATAATGGCTTCGAATTTTACGGCCATAAAGCCATCACGAAATCTCTTGGTGGCGCCTTCTACTTCGCAAATCCTTACAGTTCGTGGGAGCGCGGCCTCAATGAACATACGAATAGTCTTATCAGACAAGATCTTCCGAAATCTACACCTTTCAACGCAATCTCAAACAATGCCCTTGATCCTATTCAACAAAAACTCAACAATCGCCCTCGGAAATCCCTATACTGCCTGACAAAATTCAATTGAGGGCATAAACAAGCGCTTCTCTTTGCGATTAACGCGTCAATGCCTCTTTTGAAGAGGCTCTCAGCCGGGTAGCTATGGCTTTTCCGCTTAACGGAGGGAGTTTTAAGCGGTCTGATGGCAGTGGCAATGGCCATAATAATAATCAGGGCAACAAGCTTTTTAGGCTTCCTGAGGCCCGTGGCCTCCAGTCGAACCCCCTTGTTTTTACTATGGAAAAACAGGCGCTCGATCCACCAACGCTCTTTATAAGAGGCTATCGGGTTGGTGACGCCTTCAGAGTGATCTACAATAAGGAGCTCGCCATTATTCAGCTTTTTAGCACTAATCGAACAACAAACTTCGCTCTTTTGCCCCAAGCGAACGTTATGCAAGGTTAAGCTTTCTGAGCCGCTTAAATTCTGGAAATTTTCGTGTAGCAAGCCAGAAACACTTAATGAATCCTTCGTCGCGAAGCGCCACTGCTCTTTAATCCGCACTACAAAAGGCATTGCGAACGATTGATATATTAATATTTTTGAAAATGCTCCAAACTCTCGATCGCCCATCACCCATTTAATTTTTTCTTTAAAGACCGTTTGAGTAGCTTCCAGAAAGGATCTTAACCGACAAACGGTGCAATTCCCTGGTTTATAGGAGCTTACATCGATGGTATGGATTTGGATAGCTTTATTATTCGCGATCAAAGAAACCATTAGGTAATTGTGGTGCTTGTTTCATCGCTTCCAATTGGTCCTATCAATTGCAAGCTTGATTTCATGCTTGTTTGCGAGCTTAAGCTTATAAAAAATGAGGGCTATAAAGGATGGGAGTGTAATTTTGATATTTTCTAGAAAACGAGCAAACCGGCGCGCGGTACTTTTAGGCTCAATGCTTTTAATGTAACTTGCTTTTCTGGATGGATTTGCGATTCGAAAAACTTTCTGCGCAATTAGGACGCCTCGGACGAAAAAACAGCCGAACATACCTTCAACGAACCATATAAATAAGACTTTGCCTGGCACTGTAAAAATAGCAATACTGCTTCGCAAATAAAACCATTCAGCCACACAATAATACTTGCATTTCAACCTGTCTAGTTGTGGAAAGTTATTTCACTTCTCGTCCAATTGATTGAAGTTTAAATTGATATTGATATCCTGGAGTCAAAGACACTGTATCAGCTAGAATTAAGCCAGATGTTTTGACGATAGGAATACGTGTTAGCTTCCCGTTCTAAGGGTGGCTAAGTTGATACCGTCTCTTGATAAGCCTTATTAGTTACTACAACCGCTTCATCCATTATAAGTGGTTTTTTTCGAACTACAGAACAAATTCTCTCTAATATCCTGGCGGTTTTTGGTGAATTGTTCTCGGCAGGTCTTCTTAGGACCTCTTTTGCGATATTTTTTTCCGAAATGCCGCAAGCGTTTGGAGTGCCATCCGCCCCTTTTCCAACCTAGGGGTGTTGCACTTCATACTTGAATTGGCCCTTGCGGTGTTGTCACTCCTCAAC
>JANYEO010000272.1 GCA_025363025.1 Opitutia bacterium | reverse complement strand
TCAAGTTGAGCCACGTGGCCCTCTTCTTCACCCACTTGAACTGTCTTTCTTTTCTTCAAAAGGCGGCTGAAGGCGGTGAGGTGCTTGTTGCAAAGGACGCCGTTGTGGTCGGCTTTTACGAAGAACTCAATCCCATCAGGCACTCCTGGAAAAATCTTCATGATGACGCCAGTTCGGGCTGATTTCTTTGCTGCGCAACCTTGTTCAGCACAGGAGACCTAAAAATTTTGGACAAGAATGGACGCTGAGTGTCAAGCTAGTAGTAGTTGTTGTTCTTGTTCTTGTTCTTTGAATACTTCTCCTTCCCCCACTCCTCGCTTGACACTGAGCAGTGTTACCGCGGAATTGCTTTGTTTACTTTTGCAGATAAGTTTGTTAACACCTCCTCTATCCAATTGACGCAATCTCAATATAGTACACTGTCACTTCAGAGTGTACAAGGATTTTTAGTCATGGAGCCAAATTTACCTCGTGAGTTTGCATGTACCATTTCATAAAGCAAGGATGGCAAACCGATGTGGAATCTCTCAACTCTTTGAAGCAGAAATGATCCCTGAGCTCATCCGTGATGGGATGCCACCTTGTGGACTCGCTGCAAGAGCACTTAACACATTTATTTAGAAGAATCATTGCGGAGGAGGAAGGAAAAAACAAACAAAAAAAATTGGTTTTTATTAAGTAATATTTCGACCAATCAAAAATAAGAAACCGCACTACTCCTCCACCTTCAAGCCCAAAAACCAAAAATAAAACCCATGTCTGTTTGTCTTCAAATTTTTCACATCTGTCCCTGGTGATTTCTTCTTTCTTTTTATGTCGCTTATGTACTATTTAGAATAATAATCAATAAATATTTTCATTTTCAAAAAGTCGCGATTTTCTTTTTTTCCCTTTCTTTCGCTTCCTTTGACTCTTACAAACCATCATATCTCCATTAAAAACCTCACTGCGTGGTGACAGCACCCGCTTCAAGGCAATTTTAAAGTCCGGGCAATTTTTTGAGCTTCAGGGCTGCCTCCTCAAGCTCCTTTTTACTGGCATTTTTCTTCATGGAACTGTTCTTCAAGGCCGTCTTCAGAGCTTTCTTCGTCACCTTCCCGCCAGGCTTGATGATATTCCGCTGGATCAAGGTATCAGTAAGCTCTTGCTTCTTGATCTTCTTCTCCGCCACATTTTCTCCTTCAATCGCCTTGGCCTCCAGCTTCTTCCAGTGCACTTGGTCTCCTTCGCTGACTTTTGCGTTCCCCAAAATCACTTTCCGGGCTGCCTCTGGGGTCAACTGATTGCGGTGTGCTGTCCACATTGCGAGAAGCTCCTGCTGAGTGAAGTCGAGAATGCAAATTAGCGCGTTGAGAATCTCTATCCTTGTGTCCTTGTTCTTGTCCAGGAAGAGCTTGGTGATTGAAAAGATTCTTTCAACTTTCCTCGACGTGGGGCTGAAGGTGGAGAGTTGATGGAGTTTCCAGGAGGTATTGTTGTGCTTTTTTTGGTGGAACAAAAAAGCGCAAGCAATATCCTTTGTCAAAATGGTCAGCTGCTCCTTGGCGGTCGGAGTTGCCACTGGCTTGTCACTAGGGGCTTGAAGATCGATCACAGCCTTGTTCCCATTCATGACAATATCTAGCTCATTGCTCTCCTTAGAATCGATTAGGTCGGGCATTTCCTCCTCGTCCTCTGGCAAGCCAACTCCAGTGATGGCAAGGACTTCCTGTTGGCTCGCCTCTGCGCTCACTGCACTGGGGATGTCCAAGCTGGTCCGGAGTAGCCCCATAATTGCCTCAAGCTTGGCTTCCACTGTTCTGTCCTTGGCCTCGATGGTCTTCAGGTTGAGGAGCTCTGGGCTGTGGTAAACCTGCTCGACGCGGCCTACCCAGTCATCAATTTGAACCTGAAAGAGAGCAGGATCGCTGGTCTTGGCAGCGGCTTTCATGACTGGCAAAAGTACATTGGTGGCCAAGAGAGCGCGCAGCCGAATGATATCGAGGATGTCTGGGCGGAGAAGAATCTTTAAGGCGTCCAAGTCATTCTGCGTCAAAAGGGAGCGAACAGCGTAGAGGAAAAGGAGAATGAAGCCCCGGTTTTGGAGGAACGTGACAGCCAGTGTGTCAACAGAGGCGTACCTTGTCTCAGAGTATCTTTGAATGTACGGCGGCACTCCTCCGTGATTGCGGACAAAGGCCTTAAACCCTCGGTGGAAGGTGTTGGAGCGAATCCTACCCAGAATGTGGGTGAGGGAAAAGCTGGAGACGTGTCGCCCGTTCTGGACCATGTCCTTCATCCCCCAAGATATTGATCGTGAAATTAATCTTTTTTCAAACTCTTTGCTGGCTAGGTGAGAAATATGGTCTTCGCAGCCTTTGTGGACCAGTTGCGCACAATCTCCGCCGAGCCCATCAGCTGTCCAGGCAAGTCGGCGTTCCATTTCCAAGACTCCTCTGACGCCGTTGTCACCTGTGTTGCTGGAGGTGTTGTCCATCGTAATCGAGGCGATATCGTACAGCTTTGTTTGCTTAACTCCTTTCTCTTTCTGCAGCTCGTTGTTCTCGCTAATAATGTGCTTTGTAACAGCAACCTGGGATATGGCAGTATGCCCGCTCACTTCAATAACCCTCGATGGCCAGCTCCAAGTTTTGCCTTCATGTCTCCCGCCAAAATAAAATGCCAAGAGCTTCCTCTGGTGGTCTGTGGTGCTGTCCAAGATCATGAAGATGCCCTGTGAGCTGGAGAGATGCAGCGCCAGCTCCATTTTGTAACATTGGTACAGCTCCATCAGGCACTGTACCCTGGTCTTTCTTGAGGGAGAACAATTCTTTTTCAAATCTTCCAAGTCCTCGACCGTCATGACCTGAAAAATCTGTCCAACCGAGGTTAGGCTCACTCCCTTGACTGCAGCATATGCTAGGCGGAAGCGGGTGTCAACAGGGTACTTAAATTTGGGGCCGCGCTTCTTAGGTGCCAAGGCCTGTCTGGTGATAGCTGCTGCAGGTATCGGCAAATTTTCTTGGCTTTCAAGAAACACTTCCGTGGAAGTCTCAAGTTGAGCCACGTGGCCCTCTTCTTCACCCACTTGAACTGTCTTTCTTTTCTTCAAAAGGCGGCTGAAGGCGGTGAGGTGCTTGTTGCAAAGGACGCCGTTGTGGTCGGCTTTTACGAAGAACTCAATCCCATCAGGC
>JANYEO010000271.1 GCA_025363025.1 Opitutia bacterium | reverse complement strand
TTGGCTAATTTGCATCATACCATGATGTACCTCAAGGACGACAAAAAGGTGCAAATTGTAACCTTGTATGATTGGGGCTTGGCAAAGCACAAGTTGCCAAGTACCTGTCTTTAAGCATCAAGACAGTAACAAGATGTATGAAAGGCTTCATTAATAGAGGCTCTTTGAATGTGTTGACCATCCCACAGGAAAGGTGGGCTCCAGAGGGTGGTGGCTCCAAGATAGAGTGAACCATGCAATGGTGGTGAACATGTTTAGTATGTAGGTATCATTAAGTTTGGGGTCATCACACCCTACTTAGTACCTTGTACAAGCAAACACAAGTCCATTTACTACATAAGAAGGGCTAGACCTCAAAAACCATTATGGGACAGGAATAGAAGGATGTTGTAGTAGAGACATTTTTGCCTCATGAGGGGAGGGAGGATCTTTTGTTATAAGGGGATCCCTTCATGGGAGTTGCAGCAAGACAATGACCCATCACACAAGAAGGTTGTTATGGAAGGTTTGATGCCTGGGGGGAGAAATGTCCTTGCTCACATCTGAAGTTGCTTCTAGGGTACCCACCCAACAGCCCAGATTTCAACCCTATTGGAAATGTGTGGTCATTTGTTCAAAATAACGTGGATTCCATGGGTTGCAAGGCCCTTGATGAGTTCCAAAAGCCAATTTTCAGTACATTTCAGAACCTTCCCTCCTTTATGGTTGATAATTTGTATGCTAGCATGTAGAAGAGGGTGGATGCATGCATGCTTGCCAATGGTGGGAAAACTAGGTACTGAGAATGAGTTTTCACAGGGTGGGACAAAATAAAGGGGATCCAAGGTTTTCGTTCCCAATTGGCCACATCCCTATGGGCAGGGCCCACCCATGGTTTAGGAGCTTCATAACCTTGTACATGTTTGATTCTTTGTACTTTGGTTGCCTTGTGACATGGTTTGGTCATGCATTTTCATGGTGCACTAAGTGGGTATATGCAAAACTTGACCCCCTTAAATTCCCTCATGGCCCCCACACATGAGTGAGTGTGAGACATGTGTACCCATCATATTATGGGACGAGGTTTAATGTCATGAATACTAACTTATATATGAACAAAATCATGGGGGTGGCTACCCCAATTATGCTTGCTTGGTGTTCCTTCACACCACCCATGCATCCACCATGCATGATGCACCTAGCACCTCTCCACAGGATGCCAAGTTGTGCCACATCCTCTAAGCACCCAACCTCCAAACAACACACCATGGCAAGCTTTATTATGAGGCACATATGATACATTTATATGGCGGCCGTGTTCCTCCTATCCATGCCTTGTAATGAAGAGTATTGAAGTAGGTCATCATGCATGCACTTGGAGGCATGCAAGGGTGTGCAAGGGAGAGTGTGTATTATCATACGCCACCCAAGGCCATGTGGCCCAATACTTCTAAGCATGATAGACAAGGGTTATTGTTTTCTTATTTGTGCTGTCTCTGCCCCAACCCAATGTGTCCATAGCATGTTGGCACCATGTTCACAAGGGCAAAGAATGACATGATGTAATGACAGGGAACATGCTCCAACTTTGCGGCCTCATAACTAACGCGGCTTTTATCAGAATTGCAATCTGAATAGTGATCCGTGTAGGCCTGCTTCTCCCCGTCATTTTGGTGGGTCCCCCAAGGTCTCACTCAAAGAATTGCGGTCTCTAGCTCAATTCTAGTGAGGGGGTACCTCGCAGGACAGCCATTCCTGAGAAACACTAGGAAGGGGGTGCCCAGTCAGGTGCACATGGACCCAGAATTTACAAGGGCTGATGCATGTTTTCAAATCACATATTCGTGGGGTCTGTGCCCCTAGGAACTCAGCTACAAAATGTGGGTTCAAGTAGGGAAGTGGTTCCTCCCTTTGTCCACCCCCCCTTGGGCATCCCCTTTATTTTGTCCCACCCTGTGTTTTCGACATTCAACCCTGATCAACCTCTCCATATGCAACTTCTCTTGCCATATACCACTTTAAAACTTAATACTATTGTGTGGTACACGCCTTTTATGCATTGGAGCTAGGTCGCTTTGGCTAATTTGCATCATACCATGATGTACCTCAAGGACGACAAAAAGGTGCAAATTGTAACCTTGTATGATTGGGGCTTGGCAAAGCACAAGTTGCCAAGTACCTGTCTTTAAGCATCAAGACAGTAACAAGATGTATGA
>JANYEO010000270.1 GCA_025363025.1 Opitutia bacterium | reverse complement strand
TTCTTCTTTTTCTGCTGCTGGGCCAGCTCATCATCCTTCATGGCCTTCACCCTCATTCGTATCCTCTTGGCCCTGGCCAAGTCAGAGGCCTTGGTGATGCCACCATCCTTGACCTTCACCCTCTGGGCTATGTAGGGGGGGATCTTGCCAAGGTAGGCCATGCAGTGTGGGATGTGTAGAGGGCAGTGGCAGAATTCCTCCTTGGCAGCAGCAGTGCAGAGGGGGAGTGAGGGCATCCTCACCCCATCATGAACCCATCTCTCAGGAGTTGTTGTGGGTGCCTTCCCTTTGGCCACATTGAGTGCCCACACAAGGGTGCAGTTCCTCCTCCCTTGATTCACATCCCCTGGCTCAAGTGTGATGTTCCATGGGTTCATGTCATGGGTGGACCCTGGGTAGTTGGCCACCACATGGCTGGCCTGGTTTCGGAGCGACCCTGTCACACTCAGCATCTTCTTGAGTGTCCTCACACCCAAGGCACTTGTTGGTGGCTCCAAGAACCTCATTCTGTACACCCATGCCATGAGGTGAGCAGTGACCTTCCTTGGTGGGAAGGTGCCATGGACAACAACTTGAGAGTACAAGCTTGAGGTTGAGGCCAAGGGACAAAACATGGGCAAGGCTTGCTTGGACTTCAACTTGGTGAAGAAGGCTTGGATGGCATTTCCCAATGATGTTGCTGATGTTGTGGTGTGTGGGCTGGTGGCAGCCTCCAATGATGCCATCAAGTCAGCTGGCCAATGGGAATTGCTTTCCTTGAATGTGTCCATCCTCTACATCTTCAACCACATGTGGTCCATCAATTCCTTTGCATCCTTCCCAAGCAAGGTTAGGTATGCTCCCTTCCCCTCCCCACTACTATTCCTGTCATGGAGCAGTGGGCTAGCAACCAAAACGTCAAGCCTTGCTTGCTCCTTTGATGATGAAGATCTTGCTTTCACCATTTTGATAAGTGTGGCCGTACACACTAGTAGATAGAGAAAGCAAGTCATTAATAAGATGGGATACTCACATATATATATACAAAGAACCTCACTCATTGCAGAAAGAACACATGGTGGGCAGAATAAATTTGGATGAGCCCTCCCCATAATTCCCCCCAAAACAATAAAACATTATAAAACCTCAAACCAACATGTTCACATTCCCAAATAATCCCCCCAATACCCCATTCCCAAAACTACCCCACCAAATAAAGCTGACCCACCTAAACTGAGCCAACTCTCCACTCTTATGGTTTGTGACACTTGCAAACTCGAGAATGAAGGCCCCAAATTCGGTCCATGAATGCTCCGAGACCAAACATGCAACATGGCAAACCCACAGCTCCGAAACCATGGATGTGGTCCCAAACATCCTATTTGAATATTGGGGGTTGGCATGGGCCCATGGTGGGGGGTGGGTCAACATGAAAAACTGCATATTTTTTTGCATATTCCGCATTCTCAGGTCACAATCATGCCAAATTTCAAAGAATACATGCCGAATTTCGCGGTTTTGGAGGGGGTAATTTTTTTGCCCCATGGAAGGGGGACATTTTGGGGCCTTGGTGTTGTTTTTGTGGGAATCATTTTCTGATTTAAAATTCGGATTCAGCACACTCCAAATAGTCGCCTTGTATTTTTTTTTTGATTTTAATTTTGTACCTTGGGTTATTTTTTGCATCTTGAGTGTGGTGCATGTGGTGTGCCCACACTGACACTTTGAGGGGGCATAGCGTCCAAACCTGCCCCCAACGTGTGATGTTTTTTGATATGGGGTGGTTCTATGACACCATATGAAGGACTTTGGGTGGTTGGTTGCCTTGAAGACATGGCCAAGGCATGCCATTCATGTGACCCAAGTGCCCAAGTGCACTCCCACCATGGAACCTTACAGGTCCTCCAGAAAATCAGCCATGCTTCCACTTCCCCCCAAATGAGCACCACGTGCTCTCCATATGTGCATGCTCCCATGTGCCAAAGGGCTGGCGTTTTTGGTGCTTCCTTGGGGTTGGGGCATCATGTTGAGTTAAGGGCTTCCAAAGGTTTTTCCCCCAAACCTAGGAAAGTGAGGTTGGAGCCCCATCACCATACTCAAACGTGACAAGTGATGACACCAACCCTGTTTTCACACCATACCGGATGTGCATGCATGATTTGGGGCGTTGTAACCCATGGCAAGGTGGAGAAGTTGTGTTTTGGAGGGTGTTTTCCCCAAAAATCCCAAGTCTAGGCCCCACAAAACGTGAGATCTCTCCATGGGAGTGGAATCACACGGAGCTTGGAGGCTTGGATTGTAGCTCTCAACCTCAGAAAAAAAAGTCAAAAACAGGTCGTGTGTGGCCAAGGCACCCCCCTGGCCCCATGGGTTGACCCATGGGTGGGAGGGCATGGGTGTGGGCATGTTTGGCCTGTGAATTCGAAGTGCCCACATTCTTTTGTGGATTTTTTTGCACATTCCTATTGTTTTGGTCACTCCTAACCGCCGGATCACATCAGTCCCCCTATTTTGAGGGGAGGAACCCAGGGGCCCTTGGGGGTCCCACATTTTGAAATGTGGCAGAAATGTGGGGTGCAAAGTACGAAATTTGGGGGGCCAATTTCAGAAAATGTTTTATTACAATCTATATGTGCTTGGTCTTCTTGCTGATGGGCCTTTGAGTGTCCTTCATGTCCTTGCTAGCTTTCATCAGCACCTACCACCTTCTTGTCCTTCTTCTTTTTCTGCTGCTGGGCCAGCTCATCATCCTTCATGGCCTTCACCCTCATTCGTATCCTCTTGGCCCTGGCCAAGTCAGAGGCCTTGGTGATGCCACCATCCTTGACCTTCACCCTCTGGGCTATGTAGGGGGGG
>JANYEO010000213.1 GCA_025363025.1 Opitutia bacterium | reverse complement strand
TATTGAACTTTGCAAGCACCATGACACCTTTATCCAATCCGCTTTAGCTGAAGAGAAAACACGGGCGGAGGGAATTGCTGCACGTGATGCCTTCTACCAAGGCATTCTTAACCGGTTGGATGAGTGTGCAGCGCTGAAGGGGGTATAGAAAGAATCCTTCAGAATGCCTTGCTTTTGATTGTTTAGGCAGCTTTGGTGGGGGTAGTTAATATGCACCTTCCTGTAGCCGATCAAATCCTTACCAGCCGCACTAACCCTCAGGTTAAGCGGCTGCTTCATTTGCATGCGCGGTCGAAGCGGAAGGCTGGGGAGGTTTTTTTGATCGAAGGGTTGAGGGAGGTTCACGCGGCGTTGCGGGCTGGAGTGAAGTTGGAGGGGCTCTATTTTGCTGAAGGTTTATTTCGATCTGGGTCTACGGCTGGGGGATTGTTGGCAGAGGCTAGAGCCCAGGGGGTGCCTTTGATTGCTTTAACCCCCGCACTTTTTGAGAAGGTATCTACCCGGGAAGGGCCGGATGGTGTTTTGGCGGTTGGGCAGGCTTGGGTAAAAAGACTGGAGGATATTCAGGTTAAAAAAGATCCGCTATTTTTAATGGTCGAGGGGGTTGAGAAGCCGGGGAATTTGGGGGCGCTGATGCGTTCGGCAGAGTCCGCCGGGGTAGATGCTTTGATTTTGTGTGACGCGGTGATTGACCCCCTCAGCCCTTCGGTTATCCGCAATTCTCAAGGGGCAGTCTTTACGATCCCGTTTGTAGAGGCTTCGCAGGCGGAGGTCGCGGCCTTTTTTAGCGTGCATGGGATAACCACCGTTGCGACGACCCCGGCAGCTTCGACTCTTTATTGGGCGGCTGAACTGCGGGGGCCTTTGGCGATCCTTATGGGAAGTGAGAAAGCGGGGCTTACCCCATTTTGGCTGAGCCAGGCGGATCTGCAAGTGAAGATCCCGCTTATGGGGGCTGCTGACTCGCTGAACCTAGCTACGGCAGCGGTATTAACGCTTTATGAGGCGTTACGTCAGCGACTACTTAAATAATGCTTCCAGTAATGGGTGCGCTCCTCCATGCCTTCGGCAAAAGAGAGGATGGGGTGGTAGTCTAGATCCTGAGCGGCTGCAGCGGTGGAGAAAGTATGGTCTAGCGCAAGCTCGAGGGCTAAAAAACGAGTGAGGCTTGGCTCTCCTAAAAAAGGTAGGGGGCGGTGAAGGGCTTCGAGTAAGCTACCTAAGGCATAGCCCGTTTTTTGAGCCATCTTTTTGCGTACGGGGCTAAGGCCGATTGCTTTAAGGAAGCTATTTATCCAGGGCCATAAAGGGACAGGTTCGTTTTGGGTAATGAAATAAGCCTTCCCCTGGCCTTTGCCTGACTGCAGGGCCTGTAGCGCCTGGAGGTGGGCATGGGCTACGTTGTCTACATGGGTTAAGTCTACCCAATTTTGGCCATTTCCTATTTGTATGAGACTGTTTTGTTGGGCTCTTTGAACCAGACGGGGAAATAAATGAGGGTCCTCCGGGCCCCAGATAAGGTGGGGACGAAGGGCGAGGGTGAGGAGGTCTCTCTTTCCGTTTTCGGCTAAGACTTCTTTTTCTGAAAGGGCTTTTGTACGGGCATAGGCACAGAGCCATTTGCGGCCGTAGGGGAGGGCTTCATTCGCTTGAACTAAGGGTTGGCCGTTGAAGACAACGCTCGCGGTGCTGGTATGGATAAAATACGGGACGCTTGTTGCTTGGGCAGCTGCTAATAAATTGCGTGTACCCAAGACATTAGGGTCAAAATACGAACGGTAACTCCCCCATATACCGGCCTTTGCGGCCACGTGGAAGATGGCCTCTACGCCTTCTGTGGCTTTTAGAAGAGCGGGTTTGTTTAATAAATCGCCTGTTATACACTCTACGCCTAAGGCTGTTAATATGGGTGAGGCCCTACGGTTGAAGCTACGGACGGTATGGCCTGCGTTTAAAAGACGCTTAATAATCGCTTTCCCTAAAAAACCATTACCGCCGGTGACAAGAATATGCATAGCCTATCGTTTATGGGTATACTCTTTGGCAAGAGCGAGTCGATGAATTTTGGCATTATGGCGAACGTCTACCGGGAAAGTGGAGCGAAAAAAGATTGTTTTAATGGTCTCTGTAGCTGGGTGGCTGCGAGCAAGTGTCAAGAGAGCTGATTCTAGGGATTCTTTTGCAGCTTTGTTTTTTAAATAGGCTTTGTCTTTGGGCTGAATGACGATGGCGGGTGTTTGCTGATGCTTAGGGCCTAGGCCGATTAATGCGGCGCGTTTAACTAAGGGGTGTTTTAGGAAGACTGTTTCGCAGGGGTCTGGATACCAGGTGAGTGGGCCATTTTTTACGCACTCTATCGCGCGGCCCAAGAACCATAGGCCTCCTGTGGTATCTAAGACCCCAACATCCCCCATGCGGTGCCATAAGCGACCTTGAGGGTCCTTAAATTTGACTTTATGCGTGGCTTCTATTAAGTGGTCGTAAGCGGGGCTGACGATGGGGCCGCTTACGGCAACTTCTCCCACGGTTTCCCAGGGGAGAGGGGTGTTATTGTCTGAATCTAAAGGGAGGATCGTAAAAGTTACCCCGGGTAAGGCTTTGCCTAAATAGGTGCCGGGATGCGTAGGGTATGTTTGTGCGTGAATAAGCGACTCTGCGTCTAGCTGAGTTAAAGGAAGGGCTTCAGTAGCCCCATAGGGGATTTGAATGTGCGCATGTGGAAAGACTTTTTTGAGAGCCTCTGCAACTCCGGGAGGGGTGGCACAACCGGCTAAAAAGAGACGCTCGACCTGAGGGAAGCTTTGGCCCTTGGTTAGGGCGGCTTCTGCTAGTTTTTGCCACAAAATAGGGGAGCCGAAAGCCTGAGTGATGGAAGCTTTAGCAATGCCTTCTAGCAGGTGGTGGGCCGAGGCCTTCATGGGCTG
>JANYEO010000248.1 GCA_025363025.1 Opitutia bacterium | reverse complement strand
ACTCTATCCTCTCCTAAACGCTCAATCATTTGCCATTTGGGTTGAGCTAAGCGAATGACCAGGCCAGCATACCCCTCATCAGGCACCAGTAAATTAGAGCCCCTTCCTAAAATAAAATAAGGTAATCCTATTTGACGCGCCTTTGTAATGAGCTGCACTAAATCCTTCTCATCGGTCGGTTCTGCATAATACCGGGCCAAGCCCCCCACCCGCAGCGTCGTTTTAACTCCCAGCGGCTCCTGCTCTCTAAAAATAGTTTCGGGCAAAAGTGTACCGATTATCATCTTCAGAAAATCATCGGACTCTCCGGCTAGCTTAACTTGCTGCTCAACAAAGGCGCTAGCAACCTGCTCAATATCACCTGCCCCCATAAACAAAACCGTCGAAGGCACCTCACATGCAGCTTGAATAGCCTCTAAAAGCGCAGGGTCTTGGCTGTCAAAAAGCGCCACAGCTTTCTCTTTAAAAAACGCCGCAATCGCCTCTGTCTGCCCTTCTGGGAAAGATACTTCACTCGCCGCATAAACAGGCAGCAAAAAGAGCACATCCACGTCTTCTAGCACATGCGCAAAATCAGCCGCATACTGAGCCGTCCGGGTATAACGATGCGGCTGAAAAACGCCTATAATACGCCTTCCTGGCTCTTTAAAGGCGTTTAAAAATGCAGCTATCTCAACGGGATGATGAGCATAATCTGCCCATACCGTTACATGCGGCCCTTCAAAAAGCTTGTCCTGCCTCCTCGCGACCCCCGTGTAGCCTTTAAAAATATCAGACGTCAAATCCACCTGCAGCTTATCTGCAACTGCTAAAGCACCCACGGCATTCAATGCGTTAAAATCTCCTTGCAGAGGCAATTCTATAGCAACTGCTTTCCTTCCCCCCTGCAACAACAACACCTGGGTCTCACCGCTTGCAACCTCGACGCTAAAATCTCCAAAATCCCCCAAGCTAAAAGTATGCACCGGCACGTTCAACCCCTGTGCCAGCGCTAATAGCCGTTTACTCTCTGCTGCTATAAAAATTGCCCCTTGGGTTTGCTCAAACAAATGCTTAAATGTCTGATCCAACAACCCTTCACTCGTATAATACCCCGGGTGGTCCCAATCCAAGTTCAAGGCCAAAACTATTTCAGGGGAAAAGGCTTCAATCGTCCCATCACTTTCATCAATCTCCGCCACTACCCATTCTGCGTCTTTATCATAATGGGCGGGCAATAGCGCCTTATCTCGAAAAAGCCCCCCTAGTAAATAACTAAATTTAAAATTAGGAGCCGATTTAAGGGCATGAATCAAAAGAGCCGTAGTAGTCGTCTTTCCATGGCTACCTACGATGGCCACGAGCCGCTTGCCTTCCAGGCATTTTGCTAAAAAAAGCCCGCGGCACATTTGAGGGATACCCTTGGCCACTGCTATTTTTCTTAACGAATGCCCCTCACCCACAGCAGGAGAATAAACAACTTGGGTAATGCCCGCAGGCCATGATTCCTCTTTTAACCAAGGTATACCCAATCGCTCAAAATAACCTACAACTGCCGCATTAGGCGCATCATCTGCCACCCAAACAGAAACGCCTGATTGCTTTAAATAAAGGGCAAGGGGCGCCATCCCCATCCCGCAAGCCCCTAATAAAAGAATGCTACCTTCCATTAAAAATCCCCTTCTATAAGCGCACACAACTCATCAGCAAAGATTGCTTGCGCATTCTCTGTATCCAATCCTTTCAAAGCAGCCTTCATCTGCACCAAAGCTGCTTCATCAAAGAGCAAGGATTGGACGACCCCCCATAACTCCTTAATCCTTTTTTGTGGCAACACACTGGCAGCCCCTGCACGCTCATAGTATAGTGCATTGGCCATTTGGTGATCATCCGCTGCATGCGGAAAAGGTATCAGGATAGATGGCAACCCAACCCGAGCTAATTCCGCCAAACTACCCGCTCCTGAACGGGCTACCGTTAAATCTGCTGCGCTGAGGAGCTCCGCCATGTGATTACAAAAAGGCATAAAATGGAATTCAATAGGCCGTCCATCAGGCGTATGTCGCCGCAAAGTTTGGGCCGGTTCTCTAAGCCCCGTTATACACACCATATGCACACCCGCTTCTGCGAGTAATTCCATATGCTGCCGACCCCAATCACTCAAAGCATGGGCTCCTTGGCTACCCCCAAAAATCAAGAGCAACTTCCCCTCCTTCGGTAAACCTAAAGCATTCCGCGCGGCCTCTTTTGGCACCCAGCATAGTTCATCCCTCAAAGGGAACCCCAGCGTTCGTAATACCCCCGCCTTTATTCCTGGTAAAAAAACTTTGGTCGGCAAAAAAACACGGTCGGCAAACCGAGCTAACCACCTCACCGCCCGGCCTACTTGACGGTTAGACTCATGCAACACCACTTTTTGATTAAGCCACCAAGCAGCCAAAACAAGTGCCGCAATCCCAAAGCCCCCAAAACCTACCACCACGCACGGCCGCTGACGGCGTATAAATTTAATAGCAAAAAGAAACCCCCTTACTTGCGCCCCAAAAGACTTTAAAAACTGCCACGGATTTTTCGACAAGGGCCCTCCTGGTATCTTTAAAAACTTAAAATCAGGATAGGCCGCCAGCACTTGCTCATCAATTTTCTTATGGCTAATAGCCAACGTCAGCTTTTGCCCACGTCGCCCTAGCTCCTGCGCCAAGGCTATCCCCGGCGTTAAATGCCCACCCGTCCCTCCACAGGCGATAATAACGGTGCTTTCATTATTCATATCTACTTATTTTATAAGCCCTTTTTTTGAAAAGTCCACATTCTGCCCCCAGGCCCGGAATGCATTAATAAGGAGCCCCATAAAAATAAACATCACCACTAAATTAGAGCCCCCATAGCTAATAAAGGGCAAAGACATCCCTTTCGTAGGCAAGCACCCAGTCACAACGCCCATATTAATCAGCGCTTGCAACGTTACAAAAAGAAGAGAGCCCGCAGCTAAAGAAAATTGATACATATTAGGCGCCTTTCGCAATTGCCCAATTCCCAGTACAAAAATAAATAAGAAAAGCCCCGCTACCAAAGATGAACAAATAAGCCCCAACTCCTCTCCAATAATTGGGAAAATAAAATCTGTATGCGCCTCGGGCAAAAATGACAGCTGCTGCCGCCCATTCCCTAACCCTACCCCCTCAACCCCGCCGGCTGCAAAAGCTAAAATCCCCTGCCATAATTGGTAAGAGCCATCACTTTTATTGGCTTCTACATCGAGGAAAGAGGTAATGCGTTTAAGCCTTACCGGATCCAGGGAGATCGCTACCCCAAACAAAAAAATAGCCCCCAAGAATGAAGGCAACAGATAGATAAGCCTCACCCCTGCCAAAAACAAAAGGCTTACCCCAACAATCCCACACAAAAAGGCCGTACCAAAATCAGGCTCCAGCAAAATCAATACACATAGGGCCCCAATTGCACACCCTGGAATAAAAAAACCCTTAAAAAAACTTTTAAGCGCCCGCTGATTAATTCCCAGATAATGAGAAAGCACAATCACGAGTACAATTTTTGAAAACTCTGATACTTGCAAGCGCACAGGCCCAAAGCCCAACCAACGCTTCGCCCCATTGACTTTAACCCCAATTCCAGGCACTAAAACCAATACCAGCCCAAGCAGTGCAACGGCCAAAATAGTGAGAATGACCACGGGCCGCCGCAAATACTCTAAGTCTATCCGCGTCACCCCAAAACCCGCAACCAAAGCTATCCCCAACCACACTAACTGTTTTTTAAAAATAGCCCCACCTTGAATGGACTGACTAATACTAAATAATATCACCAGCCCAATGAGCGTCAACGCCACAACTGCAAGCACCATCCAAACCCCCGGGCGAATAAATTGCCTTAAGCGTACTAAACGGGCTTCAATCAATGCCTGCATTCAGGGGCCACTAAAAAATTAAAGGGCTATAGACCCGCGTTATCAACAGGGACAACCGCGGCACCTTGAGCCTCATCAAACGCACTGTCATCCCCAAAACCATCAGGGATCGAAGCCTCACCCCCGCCTTGATCAAATTCAATGATCGAAACCGTCGGGGCTTCTTCACTGCTTGGAACATATTCAGTTGAGGTACTCTCACTTGCAGTAGACTGTAACTGCGTACCTTCACCCCGAGGGATGTTCAATACTTGCCCCGCACGCAAACTCCGGGCATCTGTCATATTATTCCAGGCCATAAGGTCTGCAACTTTACTCCCCGAGCGGGCGGCAATAACGGATAAAGTGTCACCCGGCTGCACAGTATAAACCACGCCATCTATCAAAGCAGCAGGCTTGCTAGCCGTATCTACAGCCGGTGCATTCGCCACTGCTACCCCATTCTCACCGGGAATAAGGAGCGTTTGGCCAACACGAATCGTATCTGAGGTTAAATTATTCGTAGCACGAAGAGCCGCTACTGTCGTCCCACTTTTTTTGGCAATTTTTGAAAGGCTATCCCCTGGGCGGACTTTATAATTTTGCGTAGCCTCTCCTAATGAAACGGGAGCCGTTACAGTAGGAGCAACCGGGGCAAACGTACTGGCCTTCCCATTTTCAGGGACTATCAAGGTTTGCCCAATTTTAAGGCCGGCATCTTTTGCCATCCCATTAGCTGCAGCCAAAGCCTGCACACTGACACCAAAGCGATTAGCCAAGGCCCAAAGAGAATCTCCTTTTTTAACCGTATAAGAACTACCAGAAGCCATCACCCCGTCTGTAGTCAGCGGCATAGGCTCTAGCGGCTGAAAAGCCTCGCCAGCCACAGAGCTCTCGGGCATCTCCCAGGTAGGGCGTTTCGGCGCCGCGCGCATAGCAGCAGCCCCTTCTATGCCTTCATTAAAAGAAGTAGGGGCAGATGCTCCCATAACTTGAGTATCCGCTACGACCGGCCCCGTATCACCTGCGCGATGGCAACCCGATAGTACGAGCACGGTCCCAATAACGGCCACATGTAAAGAAGCAACAAGAGCGAATAGCTTTCCCATAGTCATAATATGCGTGAATGACAGTTTGTTGTCTATTTAAGCGTCGGGTTCAAACTCAAAACAGCTTCTATAAACAAATTTCCGCGATCAGCATAATTCTTAAATAGCCCAAAACTGGCAAAACCAGGCGATAATAAAACAATATCTCCTGCCTGAGCAGCCTGATAAGCCGTTTCAACTGCTATTTTCATACTTTCAAAAACCCGCGCCCCCTTGTTATTGTTTTTTAAAAATTCACACATCGAGGGAGCGGTATCCCCTATCAAAAAAGCCTCTTTAATATAGGGAGCTATCATTTCCGCAAAATGCCTCACATCCCCTCCTTTGGAAGACCCTCCCCCTACCCATAAAACAGGACGGTCAAATGCCGCCAACGCCGCTAAGGCAGAGCAAAAATTAGTCGCTTTCGAATCATTCCAAAAAGCCACCCCCCCTATCCGGCGAATTTCACGGAGACGATGCGGGCTTACAGGCAAATTAAAAGCCCCCTGTATTAAAGCTTCAGCCGGAAGGCCTTCTTCCCTCCAATACGCACGAGCGAGCAAATAATTTTCCCGCTGAGGATTATTCGCAAACACTGTTTGAGCTAAAGCCAGCTCTACTGGTTCATCAAAGTCTACAATTTTTGTGTAACTTGGTAACTCATACCCATAAAGCTTTGCCGCTTCAGCCACCGTTGGCCCCACAAACAAACGCGGCCGGATCAAATTATTAATCAATTGCCATTTAGCCGCAAAATAATCCTTAAGACTATCATAACGGTCTAAATGATCCGGGCTAAAATTAGTCCATAGCAGAGCAGCCGGCTTAAAATAAGCCAAATCTTCCGCCTGGAAGGAGCTCACTTCACAAACGACAAGCCGGGTCTTCGCTCGAGGCAAAGCAACCACCTTTGAGAGCGGGTGCCCAATATTACCAGCCGCTACAGCCTGCGTTCCAGAAGCCTTAAAAGCCTCGGTTAAAAGCTCTGTCGTCGTAGTTTTACCATTGGTCCCCGTAATGGCAATGACCGCTCCTGGCAAAAAGGCCGCTGCAAAATCAATCTCGGTTAAACACAAACACCCCGCCTCTCTCGCTATTTTCATCCAGGGGTGGTCCCGGGGAAAGCCCGGGCTATAAATCACCAATCCCAATCGCTCAGCCTGGGCCATGGTAAACGTGTCTCCCCCTGCTTCATCCAAGATTGCATGGAAGACTCCTAAACTCCGTAACACCTCTCCCGCTGCCCGCCCACTCACCCCCCTGCCAAGCACAACGGCTGGGCGCTCTAAAAAAGGAAGCAATGATTGCGGTATCTCCATGTTAAAAATACAACATAACTCATCTCAGTTTTAAAGTACTCAACCCTATCAAAGCAAATATCAGCGAGAATATCCAAAAACGGATCACTACTTTATTTTCATGCCAGCCTTTCAGCTCAAAGTGATGGTGTATGGGCGACATGCGGAAAATGCGTCGCCCCGTTGTTTTAAAAGAAAACACTTGGAGAATAACCGACATCGCCTCCATAACAAATATCCCCCCCACAATAATAAGCGTTACGGGTTGATGCACCATGAGGGCTATCGCGCCAATTAACCCCCCTAAAGCCAAGGACCCCGTATCCCCCATAAAGACTTCTGCGGGGTGTGCATTATACCATAAAAAAACAAGGCTCGCTCCTACAAGGGCGGAACATAAGATCGCTAGCTCCCCCACTCCAGCCAAATAGCCCAAATCCAAATGCTCAGCAATCAGCTTATGCCCCATACAATAAGCCATAATTGCATAGGATAACGCAACCGTTACCGTACACCCAATCGCCAACCCATCTACCCCATCCGTTAAATTAATCGCATTACTCGACCCAGCCAGCACCAGGAAGAAAAATATCAACATAAGGCCAACCGGCATAACATTAATAACCGGCTCCTTTAAAAAAGGTAGCCACCATTGCCGCATCGAGTCCGCTATATGGGCATCGAATAAAAGAATCAGCACAAAGCTCATCGTCAAAAGCGCCTGCAACCCCATTTTTAACCGCCCAGGCACGCCTTTACTATTTTTCTTCTTTACCTTTAAATAATCATCGGCAAACCCTAACCCCGTTAACACCGTATAAACCCAAAGCGCACCCAGCACATACGTATTTAGGTGTGCCCACAAAAGCGTGCTGCTTACAACGGCAGCATAAATCATAAGTCCCCCCATCGTTGGCGTATGCTTTTTAGACGCATGTAACTCTGCCAAAGCCCCTACCTGGCTTCTATCCCGAAAGGTTTGAGAAGCCTTGAGTTCCCGCAACTTCGCAAATAAACGAGGGGCTATAATAAAACCTACAATCAAGGCCGTAACTGCCGCCCCACCCGCACGTACAGTCGTATACTTAAAGAGCCGCAAAGGCCCCCATAAAGGTTCAAGCTCAGAAAGATAATATAGCATGACTCAGCGGTTTAAGATTCAAAAAACAAGCACATAAAACATGCCTTTACTTTGTAACGATTTCCAGAAGAAGCAAATTTCAAATTACTCAGCATAAAATCTCCCAAAGCCTACTGCATAATCAAACCACTACATAGTGTAATTTTTAAACCCATACTGACTATTTCAACTTTCTAACCCCAGCAGATTATCACCTGAAGACCGATTGCAGAATGAGACCGCTGCATAATGGCGTTTTTGAACAAAATACAGAAAAAATTCAAATTTTAGGGCCTGGGATTATGCAGAGGCCGATTGCAGAATGCTTTGATTTTGAGGAATTTGTAGGACGAAGTGACGAGTGTACATAGGGTACTCGAGGAACGACAACCGACCAAAAACTCATAAAGCATGCATTATGCAGCGGTCTCAGAATGCTTTGATTTTTCGATGATTACGAGCGAGACGCACGTAAGCCTACTTTAGGTAGGTGCG
>JANYEO010000212.1 GCA_025363025.1 Opitutia bacterium | reverse complement strand
CGAGAAGAGTCGCAAAAATTTTGCCTTTCAATTTTTTCATCATGTTACTAGTTGAACGGTTCATCTGTAACTCTGAAAAATATTTTAAAATGTTTATTTTATCAAAATGGGAATTGGAACAAATTTTTTAAATACTAGTTGGGCTTAGGGTTGAACTGACGTAAAATATTTGACATTTTTAAGCAGTAGTCTGGATCATTAAACCACCAAGCAGATTCGGGGTGCAAAACAGATTCTTTATATGAAGAAAATCCAATGAAGTTTCTTTCTCTTATGATATAAGCAGCTCGTATAATCTCTGCTGTAACAACTTCAGTTGCTTGTAGGTAAACTTCAAACAATTCAGTTCTTTTAAGCATACCAACGTTAAACTTTTTAACATTTTCATGAACTGCCATATCTACAGTATACTCCATATAAATCAGATCACTTGTGCTAAAGTACAAGGGAACACTTCCAAATTTTGGAAACAATTTTTTTTTTCGAAGACGCCACATAGCATCAAGCAAATGGTAAATCTTTTTTCCACAAATGTCACAGATTCCATGTTCCTTGGTGGTTGATAATTTTCTACAAAAACATCCTTCACAACCGTGGTTGCGAGAACCGTCGCAATAAGTTGGATACGTTGTAAGCATAAACCAATATTTTTTCTGGCTAACACTTTGGCTGCATTCATGCAAGCACATCTTTTCTCCTCAAGCATCAATAGACAACTGACTCATTTTCTCCTGCAACTTAAACATTCTGAACGCCGTCTCGTCTCCTTCCAAAAGTTCCAAGTTGTACTGGTTACGGAAAAGCGCCCGTACTTGTCCCAAAATAGATTCTTGGAAAAAGCAGAGCAAACTAGTTTCCCCAACCATTGCAAAACGTGATTTCATGTAGTTGTAAGTAGCAAAAACGATGTGGTCAATCTTTTCTGCAAGAACTTCGTGTTGTGCCCAAGTAAGGTCTCCGTTAAGGTAAAATCTGTAAGGTATGTTAGTTGCCATAATCCGCATCTCTTCTGCGTAACGCACTGATAAGTTGCATTTGCAACATTTTCCGGGATACGAAAAGAAAGGATAGACACACTTGCAAAGGTTTGTTGTTGTCCCAGCAGACATTTTTATTTAACTGACATAAAATTTAAATTTACAAGATACTTATATACTACCAAAACTGAAGTTGTCCATTTTTCCAATCGTGTATCATATCTTTACACTGTGAATAGCAGTTTATCAACATCTTGTCTGCTGGCATAACTCCTGTGTCAATTACTTCCAGACATTTTTCAATCATGTGCGCGCGCATGTGTTTAGGTGGAAATTTTCCATAAAGTTGAACTTTTTCATCACAACTGTATTTACAGCAATATACGCAAGAAAATGGAAATGGCAGCGGTAGTTCCAGGTTTGAATCAACTAATGAGACATAATGTTGCGCAATACAACTTTCCATCGCCGCAACCACATATTTACTTGTAAGTTCCTGCCTTCGTTGCCAAATTTCATGAAAACTTTCTTGTATCACTTTCTTTTTCAAAGTTTTGATAACATAATTGTCCATCATAAAAAATTCGTCAACTTGAATTTTGTTCCATAAGGCATCCAGAACTTTTTTTGTCACTTCACTTTGCAATTTGTTCAAGGATTTTTCTCCTATTCTAGGATTTTCTAGACAGTATGAATTGAGTAAAAAGGCAGATTTGACTTGCACATCACGCTTCTCAGAGCCAAGAGAACAGTTGCGACAAGAATCGTCTCCAGAACACGAACAAGGAGACATGTTGAGCGCTTCACTATTGCTCGACAACTAGCGTCAACAGAGGCTGGGTGCGTAAGTGATTGTTTACTACTGCGAGAGCGCCGGTGAGTGCGTGATTGTTTTACTACTGCGGGCGCACCGTACGTCCTTAGTCGTCGCGGTTGGCAAAAAGATTATGTAAAATGCCTCTGCACAGAATATATGAATGAGGCATTATGTTAGCAAATGAGTATTCTTGGTCAAACTCAAATAGACACATTTCCAAAAGGTATGCTCGGAGTGTTTTTGTCGGATAGTTTCCAATAATCTCTTGCATTTTTTCGTAATGTTCGTCTCCATACTCGCATAAGCGGCAACGCAGCGTTTGAAATGGCAGCGCTACTTCAGCTTCAACTAGAGGCTTGTAATGTTGCTCAATTACTTTTTCGATCACTGGAACTAAATATTTGTTTGCAACTTGCTGCCTTCTCTCAATTATTTCGTCGTAACTTTCACGCATTACACGATTCATCAGTTTTTTTACAGACTCATCCGTTGGGGTGGATTCAGTAATTTTAACCCAAATAGCGTCGTTAACTTTTTTTGCAACCTCATTTTTAATTTTAGCTGCAAATTTACCGCTTTGGCGACATATTGGGTAATCAATCAAATGTGAATGCATCAATGTTGATAGTTTTAACTCGAGAGTAAATTGCCATGGAGCAAGGCTGCAGTCTCGACAGTTTTCGTCAAGCGGGAAATAAATACAAGGACAGAGATTTCCAAACACAAACTCAGACTCACACATCTTGTTCACTTTGTCAACAGTCAGCAACTGCAGCTGCAGCCGCACCACCACAGCCGCGCCTGCGGATGCTATTTGCCAAGTGGGAGCGCACAAACGCAACAGCAGGATCCAATTTGGAACTTTCCCAAGTCCGAGCGCGCAAAATAATTCGGCAAACGCAACAGCAATATCCAATTTGGATTTTTTTCTTTTTCGTTTTCATGCACGAGCAGAGTTGAATCATTTTTATTCCTTCTTGTACACGACTTCGTTCAATTTCATCTCGCGAAAGCTGATGTCAAACTTTTCGCCATCTTTGCGGTAAATTCTACCTAAGCATTCACCCCCCTTCGTCTTGCTCCAGAATCTTTTCAGACCTTTAATCTGGCATGGGGTCAAACCCGGAAACTGGAGAAAGTCTCTCTGGGTGGTTATGTAGCATTCGAGACCTGGCCCCATCCATTTCCTTGCCAACACACCCACTCTCCCGCGAGGCTGCAGAAAGATGTTCTCAATCCTGCTGACATCCCCACGCTGCTCCCAGAGCCTATGCATTTTCTGAGCAGGCTTTTTCAGTCTAAGCATCGCCTGGTCTACCTCCTCCTGCTGCTTCTCTAGCCACTTCAAAGACTTCTTTTTCAGCGAGTGCGTCTCCATCACCTTCGCTGCCTGCTGACCGATGATGTAGCTGAGACGATGACGATGACGGCGCTTGGGCTTCCTCTCCTCCTCCTTCTCCTCGATGGTCTCCTGCTTGGACTCCACCTCGTCGTCCTCCTGGTTCTGGTCCGACTCCTCCCGGTTCTTGGTCTCCTCCTGCTTGGACTGCACCTCGTCGTCCTCCTCCTCCTGGTCGTCAGACTCTGCCAGGTCGATGATCTCGATGGTGCTAACGCTCGAGCTCCTGTCTTGGTTCTCCCCCACCTCCTCGTTCTTCTCCTTGATGGTCTCCTGGTTGGACTGCATCTCCTTCTCGCCGTCCGACTCCTCCTCCTCCTGGTTCTTCTTGACACAGGTGACGTTCCAACGTGTGGTAGAGGCCATGACTTCTACGTGAATGACTCAAAATGGGTGGGTTTTTTTCCAAGTTCGGGTAAGACAAAACGGTTGCGAGGTCTGCCTGCGAGCAGTTGCGGAAATTGCTGCTACTGCAGTTACGTCACGGTCACGTACCTATGTTGCAGAAATTGCTGCTGCTACCTTGACAAGACGATTGCGAGGTCTGCCTGCGAGCAAAACGGTAAAAAAACAAAGATAAGAAAGTAAATAATTTTATTGAAAAATTACAAGTTAACTTAAACATTTTGTCAAGCACAAACTCTTTTGTTCACATCCTGGGATGACTTGCTGCTGCTGTTGATAAAATACAGCGCATCTATTTCGTTGTGCTTGCCAAGCCTTTTTGTCATCTCCATCCAATCATGCACTTTTGCCTCCCCCGCACGCTCCAGTTCGCGATAAATGTCTTCTTCAGTTTTCTTGTTAACGGGCTCACAGATTTCAACCAACATGATGGAATCAAGACGGTCGGAAATGACCTTCTTAATCATTTCCTCCAGAACAAGAGGAGTATTCTTAAACCTTCTGTTGAGCGGTGTGATAATGCACAAACTGCACTTGCGGTCGTTAACACCCAGTTGCATATTGTTGTACTTAAGAAAGTGTCGAACAAGCACCTTGTAGGTAGCGTAACGAATGGTTTCCTCAATCATGTTGAAGCTTCTTGGAGGGAATGCAAAAAGGGCTAAGAGACACTCTGCTTTATAACATAATGAGCGCGC
>JANYEO010000170.1 GCA_025363025.1 Opitutia bacterium | reverse complement strand
TAAAAGGCCTTGGCATTCGGCATCGGGGGTATGAGAAGCCCCAAGGACTTCTATAATTTCCCCCACGGGGTTTAAATGGCGGTTTTCCCACTCGAGGAGACGGACGATGACTTTGTCCCCAATGACGGCCATGGGGGCTTCTTCATGTGGGGTAGGGATAGGGACTAAAATATCTTGAGCGATGCGTGGGTCATCCGGGATAACATAATAAACATTCCGCCTGGCTTGAAGAGTACCATTTATATTAGGGCGGGCCCGTTTTAAGATACGAACAACTTGCCCGGAGACTTGGCCTTCAGCGAGTTTGAGTTGCTCTCTTCTGGAAAGGGGTTTTTTGCGAATGAGGACGCGGTCTTCATGCAGGGCCACACCAGTATCTTCTGCTGCGATTTGATAAACGCACTCTTCTGTATTCTCTGGAATAACAACGGCTGAGCCGGATTGACGAAAGCGAATAACGCCGATCACCAAGTCGGCATCTTTGGGGAGACAGTAACGATCGTGCTTTATGCGGGCAATATAGCCTCTTTCGATCAGGGCATTTAAGGCTGTAGTGAGGAGGGCTTCTTCGTGCTCTTTGAGGGCTAAGGCCTTGGTTAACGCGGCATAGTCTAGCGGTACGTAGTCCTTCGCTTCTAAAAGGGCAATGATGCGGGCTTCGACCGGGCAAGCGGGCGGTTTAAGTTTTTTAAACTTTATGACATCCGCTTTTTTATGTTTTTTGTCAGACTGTTTGGCCACCTCTATATATTAAGGGGAGTGTGTTCTTGAAGGCAAGAAAGCAAGATAACCTAATTTGGCGAGCTTAAGCTAAAGTGCCGCCGCCGAGGAGGACGTCTCCTTCATATAAAGCAATAATTTGGCCGGGGGCCAAGGCACGTTGAGGCACGTCGAAGGTAATTGTGGCGGCATCAGGCGTATCTTGTGCAGGTTCAAAGAGGGCGCTTACGGCAGAGTCCCTATAACGAGGGCGGGCTAAAAGTGTTTGTGCATGGCTTAACGATTTATTGACCCAGCTAAGACCATAAATGCGAGCTGTTGTGGTATAGAGCCCGGGGGTTGTCGTATGGTCAAACGCGATGACGAGGCGATTATGGGCTATGTCTTTACTGATGACCGTGTAATGCTCGTTATCTGTATTAGAGGGGACTCCAATACCTTTACGTTGACCAAGGGTGTACCGGTGCAAGCCTTGGTGCGTGCCGAGGACTTTGCCTTCTAGGTTAATAATAGGCCCGGGAGAGTCTGGAATGTAGTGGCCAAGAAATTGCTGAATGGGGATTTTCCCTAAAAAGCAAATGCCCTGGCTATCCTTCCGCTCTGCATTGGGCAAGTTATGGGCTTTGGCTTTGGCGCGTACAGCGGCTTTATTTAAAGAACCAATGGGAAAATGGGCAAACTGAAGCGCCGATTGCTTCACCATGGCGAGGAAATACGATTGGTCTTTGTCTTTATCTAAGCCTTCGAGCAGATCAACTGTGCCATCGGCATTTTCCTTCCTTTGACAATAGTGACCCGTGGCTAAGGCCTCGAAGCCTTCTTTTTTAGCATAATCTAACAGAACGCCAAATTTGACCTCCCGGTTGCACATAATGTCTGGGTTGGGGGTAATGCCTGTGCGGTAGCCCTCGACCAAGTAGCTAACAACGCGGGCTTTGTAGGCCTCGATCATATTTACTACCCGAAAGGGGATGTCTAAATGCTCCGCCACGGCTCGGGCGCTGTCCCGGTCCTCCTCCCATGGGCAACGGGCAAATGGGTCTGTATCTTTTTCATTCATCCAGGTGCGCATGTAGACGCCTGTGACAGTATGCCCGGCCTCTTTTAAAAGAAGGGCTGCAACTGCGCTATCGACGCCGCCGGATAAGGCTAGAAGGATGTTCATGCTAGGTGTTTTTGCAAAAGATCGTGATTTTTGGATAAAAATCGAATCTTTTCGGTCGAATACCTAAGCAAGTACCTATCCCTAAGCTGACTTATACTTTTGGGGCATTGCGCCTGGCTTCTGCTTCAAAGAATGCAATGCGGCCTTTAACGCCTCCTTGTGCAATAAGATTTGTAGAATCAATTGCTGCGTTGGCAGCGGCTAGGGCATTGTTTCCGGAACGTTTAATAGCTTCCAAATCTGCGGCAGTTGGGGTGACGGTTTCGTTGTCAGCGGCGGGAGCAAAAGAGTTACATGCATCAAGAAAAGCTTTCAGTGCATCTTCTGCAGCTTTGGCATTTGATTGAGCGGCACTGGCGGCATCTTCTGGTATTTGCTTTAGCATATCTATCATATTGGTAGTAGCAGCAGCGAATGCTTTAGCGGCCTTTAGCAAAGAAGGCAGAAGACTTGGAGAGGTGTCTTCAGGAGCTGATATAAAGTCTTCGAGGGCATTATCAAAAACTTGGCTAGCATTGTTCATGGGTTCTATAATGCTATTTGCTGATACATTTAAGGGCCCGCTAGCTAGAGCATCATCATTAACGCTTGAGCCTGTTAATTAGACAGCATCCTACCTGGCATGGCCCCGGCAGATTCGCAGACAGGGTGAACTTGCCGCCGTCGAGATCGAAGAGAGTCACTTCCGAGCTGCTTTTCACAAAAGCGGGG
>JANYEO010000119.1 GCA_025363025.1 Opitutia bacterium | reverse complement strand
TGTTGAAAAAAGAGCGCATACAGAGAGGATTAGGCACCTGCAGCAGGCTCTACCACGGTTTCTATTTTGACGGCTGCAGTAGGCTCCGGCACGACGGGTAAGATCTTCTCCGGATCGATCACTTCTGTAAGATCGGCTGTGGGCACAGGGGCTTTTTTCTTAGGCTCCGGATCGGGGAAAATGGTAGACAGCGGCCGGTCAAAATCTGTAAGCGGCACATCCGGGAAGCGGCCTTGGCCGATGAAGGTAATAAGCTCATCTCGATTGGCAGAGAGGTCAACAATACGGTCTACTTGCTCTTGCGCGGTTTGAGGCTTTTTGGTGGCTGCATCAGGCTGAACCATGAGGTACGGTTTGATGAAGATAATAAGCTCTTTAATTTCATTCTTCTTTACCCTAGGAGAAAATAATAGATCTCCCAATATAGGTAAGTCACCCAACAAAAAGAGCTTAGCTTTATCATCTGTAATAGTGTTCTGACGCAACCCGCCTAAAACAATTACTTCTTGATCAAATGTACTGACAAAAGAAATGGCCTGACGTTTACCGACAATAGGTTGATCAATCCCATTAATAACAACCTTGCCTACAACGGTGTTAATAGCCTGATCAATCTCCATCTGAATCACTCCATTAGGACCAATCAATGGTTTTACCTTGAGTAAAAGGCTGATGTCTTTGTACTCAACCGAGTTTTTAACAGCGGTATTAGCTGCCCCAGCACTAGCTGTATCGGTAATAGTTTGCGTAATAATAGGCCGCTCTTCCCCTACCTCAATGGTAGCAACCTTATTATGACTGGTAACAATTGTCGGGGCAGACAAGATACGAATATTACTATTCGTCTGCGCTTTTTTGAAGACCATGTCTAAATTAAAGTTTCCATTTATCAAACTGGAAGTAATTGCAAAAGGAGCAGTAGACGCAGCCGCCAACTGAGTAGAATTAATGGACGTATTGGCGAAATCATTGAAAGTTGTTGTGCCTGTTGACGATGGCACGGGTGACGCTATTTGAGAATAATTAAACCCAAAGGAATCGAGCCCCCTTTGGCTACCATCTGACAAGCCTACTTCTGCGATAATGACTTCGATGCGGACTTGAGGGAGGAGGACGTCCATTTGGTTGACCAAGCGCTCTACTTGCTGCAGGTCTGACTTTGTTCCGTAGGCAATGATGGCGTTGCTGCGTTCGTCCCCCACGACGGTGACACTATCGCTAAACTCCAAGGTGCCTTCTGATGCTTTGGGTTGGTCTTTATCTTTTTTATTAACCCCATCTGCCGCTTTTTTGGCGTCGCGGGATTGTTTTTGGCCGCCAATAATTTCTTTAATAATTTCTACCACCTTCGGCGCTTCTGCATGGCGAAGGGCGTAGGCCTCGCTATAGGTAAAGGAAGTAGCGTCTGCATCAAAGCCTTGGATGAGGCCTTCGAGCTCAGGCAAATTGGAGGGGTGGGTAATGACGATGAGCTTGTTTGTACGATCGTCCGCATCGAGGAAAGTGTTGCCTTGCAGGCGATTTTTGAGACCACGCTCGAAGAGCTGATTTAAGCTTTTTTGGATATTGGAGGCCGTGGCGTTCTTCATGCTAAAGAAGAAGACTTTTTCGCGCTTGCTCGAAGGCTTATCTACTTTAGCTAAAATATCTTCTATCCGTTGAAGGTTGACCAGGGTATCCGTCACTAAAATCGTCTGCTGTTTTTCGAAAGGGACAATGGTTGCCAAATTAGGCGTCATAAAGGGCTGAACCAATGGGATAGCCTCTGGAACGGATAAATACTCGAAGGGGAAGAACTTGGAGTAAATTTGGCTACTGGCGGGAAAATCCCGCGCGGGAAGGTGAAGGAAGGCGGGTGCCTGGGCCCCTGCGCTCCCAGCTGGAACGGCCCGCAGGAAGTTGTGCCCGAGCGGCATGATAGCGATGCCATTCATACTTAAGACGCTTTCGAGAGCGGCCACGGCCTCTTCGTGCGCTAGGGGGCTACTGGTTGAAAAATTAATCTTAACATTAGGCAAGCCTTGCTGAACGAGGACAGGCTTCCCGGTTAAGTTTTGAAGAAGGGCGATGACTTGGTACGGGTTTTCGTCAGCAAAGGTAATTTGGCCGACTTTATCATCTGCAGAGCCTAATGAAGGGCCCCCAATAAACCCAGAAGCGGGCGGCATGCCTCCGGCTAAGTCCGCATTCTTAAGTAAATCTCCAAAAAGGAGCTCTAAGAGCTCGGGCGAAAACTCTGGAGGGAGATCCGACGGCATACCTGCAGGGGCGGAAGCAGCGGAGGCAGTGGACGACGGAAAAGGAGGAGGCGCGGGCGGCAAGGCGCGGGCGATAGCGGCGGGGGCCTCTGCCACTTGAGCCCAAATTGGCAAAGCAGAAAAGAAACTAATTAAACAAAATGAAATGAAGCCGTACATAAATGAAATAATCCTATGGGTTATTAGCTTTAAGCTCAAAGGCGGTAATGATAAAAGTGGTATCTAAAAGCGTAGGGTTGCTCGGCACCGCGGTAAAGCGGGCGCTTGTCAGGGATAAATAAGGGAAATCCTCCTGAATGGAGACCTCAAACCCGATAAGCTTGCCCATTGAGGCTTGGCGAATAGTAAGGGTAACGTTATGCAAATCGAACAAGTCCCCATTGGTTGTCTTGGGCGTCGACAACTCGTAAGAAAGACCGGATGCACGGGCTAATTTATCTACCCGGCCGACTAAATGAGAGGCATCCAGCGTGCGGGTTTTATCAATAGCGTCTAGCTGCTCCCTTAATGCGTCTTCGATAACAGGGGCCCCTAAGAGCAGGCTGCTTTGATAGGCTTTATCATGGGCCACGCGCTCCCAATCTTTTGCAAACGCTTTTGACCGATTAACAAACCATAAGGACCAAAAAGTAAGCGCAATGGCAAAAAGCGCCATTAGCAGGACCTTTTCGCGATCAGAAAAACGTTTAAAAACAGGGGGCAACATGCGGTAAAAATTAACTTGAAGGCACCGGAGGCGGGGCCGCTGGTGTTTCTGAAGGCACGGGCAAAGATAAAGCTAAGTTTGTAGCCTCGGGAGCGGGAGCTTCGGGAGCTGATTGCGCAGGGGCAGTAGAAGCAGGCGCTGAAACAGAGGGGGCATCCGAAGTAGGCTCTACCGGAAGAGCAAGCGTTTCTGGAGGGAGACTCCCTTCTGGAGGCAGAGGGACATCCCCCAATGCGGGCTCTATCGGGCTATTATCAGCTAAGGGCTTAAAGACGAGTTTGAGAAAAAACTGAACCTTCCCCTGCCGAGTTTGCACATCTGAAAGATCTGCCGATACGAGACTCGGCACGTCTAACAAGATTGCGGCATATTCGTTAACTTGATCTACACTGGCCCCAAACCCTTTGACCTCTGCATGAGTCGCATCTTCTGCAAAAAATTGCGTAAAATAAAGGCCTTTTGGGCGGACTTCATTGAGCACATCCAACATCGTAAACGGCGCCAAGCAATACTCGTAGATATGGTGGATATGATCGAGCAACCGTTGATGCTCTAAGGCGACTTCAACTGCAGGGCGCTCCGCCTCCAATGCGCTTTCTCTCAAATGAAGGAGCCCAAGCCCCGTTAAGCGACCCAGCTCCCCCATAAAAAGGAGAACCATAAAAACGGAAAAAATGCCTAAGACATAAGCCAGGCGCCGATCGAGCAAGCGCTTTCGGCCTTCTGCAGCTTTAAAACCTTCCTCCCGTACATCTGCAGCCCAGAGCAAAGCGCTATCGTTATAAGGAATTACATGAGGCACCCCATGAGGGAGACTGGCTGCCTCGAGCTCAAAAGTAACTTCACCTGAACGATTAGCATTTACCGTTTTAAAAACAAGACAGCCTCGTTCGATGGTATAGCCTTGAGGCTGATAGCGAGCTGTCTGTTGCTCCTGCAAAGCTTCGAGCTGCGGAGGCAAAGGTGCTTCTGCATCCAAAGGAAAGCTTTGAACAAAGCGAGGCGTTAAGGCCCCGGCCTCAAATAGCAAGACTGATAAAGTAGCTCCTTCTACAAAAAAACGTACTGTCTTTTCCGAAAAAGGAGTTACTGCAAAAGCGGCAAAAAAAGCGGGCAAGGTATATAAAGCGCCTTCCGACAGCTTACACCCTAAGGTCCGAAGACGCTCCCGAGCGGCTGCAAATATAAGAACTGTGGACTCCCCTACGCGGGAGTAAATACCCCAGGCCAATTGCTCTGGAGGAAAAGGGGAAGCTTCTTCTAAGGCTAACCGTGCCAAGGCTACGCGCTCCGCCAAAGAAACACCCGGGACTGCCAATGATTGCACGAAGAAAACCTCACCCGGCAGTAGGACTACAGGGGGTGGTGTATCGTAAAGCGCATGGCGAACAAGTGCCCGGAAATTCACAAGCGCCATTTATCACTATTTATTGTTGCAATTCAAGCACTTTCAGTAGGTTTTAAATAAAAAACAGGGATCTTACCCCCTACTCAACCAACCCGCCCCAGAAAAATTGAGCATCCGGAAAAGGTTCTTCCTTTTGATTTTTCTTAGAAAAACTAGAAGCTTTTTTCTTTTTTGGCGTAGGCAAGCGTTCAAGTAAAACGGTTAAGCGATAGGCAACATCACCGCGGCTAAGCACAACCTCTACCCGAAAAAGTGAACACCACCAGTCCAACGATTGACCAGGAGGGGCCGTCTTTAACCCTAAATGAGTAATGCTGCGAATAGATTGATCGTCCCCTGTCATGCGCTGCCCATCGGGCCCATCTAAACGGGCTTTTGCAGCCTCATAATTAAAATTATAAAGCTTGGCCAGCGTCCGCAATAACAGATCTGAAGCGGTATTAGGATTTACATACCCTTTAGGACGACGAAAGGAAACGGCCTGCGCAAAGGCGCGGTAACGTTCATTAGGCTCCCCTCTCTCATCAAAAAAACGTTCCTTAAAGCCGTTCACTAAATACAATTCTCGAAAACTTTTCAGCGGCCCATTGGCAGCAGCATAAGGAGGCGTAAGGCGCTCGTAAAAACTGCTCTCTACCCCATTTGTGCGGGCCGTATCATTGGTGTCCATCCAATCAAGCAAACTATCGGTAAGCATAGAAGCCTCAGACGCATTAAAGCCAAGCTCCATAAACAATAAATTAAGCGCCTTAGGATTCGTCTGGTCACTGAGAGGAAGCTTGCCTGTCTCATCATATACCCGGACCGTCCCTTCCCAGCCTTCTGACAATTGATAGTGAGCGTACCCCAGGGGATCACCCCACCCCTGCAACGGGCTATAAATGCCTTTATCGAGGGATTTACACTCATGCAGTACGGCCATAGCAAGCATAAGGGCATTCATCGCTTCTACACGAAATTCCCCTTCATACGCAAAACGACCACGCCGATGAATCTCCCGCGTAGCTAAATTTAAAAACTGCACGACGACAATCGATATCAAAAAAATCATCCCCATAACGAAGAGGAGAACGACCCCGCGCTGTGGTTTTTTTTTAAAAGAATGAAAAGGTATTATACGCACAGTTTAATCAGTAGAAACGGGCAAATAAATATAACGCTCAGTAGCATGCCCTTCATCTTCAAACTTAAGCCGTACAGCTGAAGGCAGCTTTGGCTTGTCATCTGAAGCCCCAGGGGGAAGCCCAGCCGAAAAAGTCCACCTATCTAATTTTTCATCATAAAAAGCATAATCAAGCCCTTTCACATAGCTTGACAAAAGGAATACCGATACTCGGCTCGCTGAATCTTTTTTATCAGCGGGCGTTTGATAGATTAAAAACAGCCCTTCCTTTTTTACAAACGATAAGTACCCATCAAAAGAAGGAAGCGGCCCGGGTAGACCAGAAAAAAACAAAGAGGCCACTTGAGGCGTAAAAGCAAGGACGAAGTCTTTTTCCCCACCGCCAGGAGGCGTTTCCCAGCGGAGGGCCCCCTTACCTTTCCGCTTTGTATTGGCACGGGCAGGTGTGGGCTTAGCAGCTTCATCCTCTGTAGATTCATCTGCCCCTCGCGTAACGGGAGATTGACGGGTTGTCCCAATAAAACTCTCCAGCAAAGAGCAGACCCCTTCGACATGGTCATCAAAAAGAGGATCCTCCTCCAGCCGCACATACGCCTGAGTGAGGCCAAAGAGGTAAAAGGTAGCCGCCATCATCAGCGTCATCCCAACGGCGATCGAAAGAATTGTTTCGATCAAACTAAACCCAGCTAAAGAGCGAGGAAGAACAACCCCACGGCCCGATATTTTTCTTTTCATTAAAAAAAAGCTCATAACGAACTGCCCCCCCTAAGTTTTGAAGAATTTGTAGGACAAAGTGAGCGAGTATACGCTAGTACAGGGAGAGCGACAACCGACCAAAATTTCAAAAGAAAGGCATTATGCATCGGTCTTCTCCTTCAATCGATTGTCCGTTGCAGTACGTTCTTTCTTAGACTGAATTTTTGAAGAGCGTTCGATCGAATCCGTCCAGCCGGTCACAAAGCGGCGGCAATGCTCTGAAACTTGGTGGGGTGTGGAGGGAAATTCGTACTCCATTTTAATATCCCAATAATCGACGACTTCGGACGATGCATCGAGCTCTGCCCGCCAAGCCACTACATCTCCATGAGGAACAGTCATTTTCCCCCCGGAAAGCAAAGCTTCCTTGGAAAGCGTATAAGGAATGCGTGCCCTTATAAAACGTAAATCCTCCTCGCGCTCGATCTTAGTTTCAAAACTAATAAGTCCTAGGTAACCGCTATTAATACTCATTGAAAGAACCGTTAAAGCGACGGCAAATAAAGCAACAGCAACTAATACTTCTACTAAACTAAAAGCCTTCATGTTACTTTAAAGATAAAGTGCCTGCAGAAAAAGGATCCAACCAAATAGACTGTGTATGACCCGCTTCACTTAACACAACTTGAACCGGTGGAGAATAGCCTTGTGGAGTACATAACAGCATTTTGAGTGAAAAAGCCCCCGCTTTAGGCCGCAGGGCTTCGTCCATAGAAAGGCTGGGCAAGCGTGGAAAAAACTCAACCCCAACAGGGCCTGATGCTTTATTGACGGGATAAGCGGCAACTAATACTTGGTTTTCATTTTCTACAAGAAATGAAGCGGCATCGGCATCATAGCGAAGCTCCATTGCAGCTTGCTGGGCCATAGCCTCGAAGCGCGCACTCCGCAGGGCTTCAAAAAAAGTAGCCTCAAGCGTCTTCTCCGAATAACTCCGCACGAGGCCTTCAATATTATAAATAACCAAGCCCGCGACGAGGCCAAATAAGGCCAGCACAATCATGACCTCAAGCAAGGTAAAGGCTTTACGGATGGAAAAAGACTGCATTTTAAAATGGCATAATAAAACCCTGCATTCCCGGGACAAATGCTTTAATTTTGAGGAATTTGCAAGGCGGAGCGACGAGTGTACGAAGGTACTCGAGGAGAGACAACACCGCAAAAACTCAAAATGAAGCCATGCTTAACCCTCTGATTTACCAGTTGCCTATATCATCCGGAGTCCCATCAATTTGATCGGGGCCGATAGACCATGCATCATAACTACGCGGGTTATGGGCCCCTGGGCAGCGGTATTGATAGGGGTTCTTCCAAGGATCGAGCGCCATTTTATCAATATAAGGACCCTTCCAGCGGGCTTCTTTGCCTGTCGGGGCTACGACTAGAGCCTGAAAGCCTTCAGCTGTTGTAGGATAACTACCTAGCGCGGTACGGTACGCCATAATGGGCGTTTTGATCGATTGGTTCACAAAAATCTCTGCGGACTCTTCTTGCTTGGACCCAAAAATGGACCCTAAATTCGTAATGGTAAGCGTTGCCACAATGGCGATAAGCGCAATGACGATTAACATTTCGACAAGCGTGAAGCCTGTATAAGCTTTTGTATTCGCGAAACGGCCGGGGAATGAGTGCAGACGCATAAGAATTAAGAAGATGAAAGACTAAAAGGTTAAAAACTTCTTTGTATATAGGCAATGCTCTTTTAAAGGGTCGAAACTCGAATGGGCACACCGCACGTAAATACAAAAAATTGAGGGCACAAACGCTTATCGCATTTATGCCCTCAATAAACTACAAACTCGAAACTACCTCAAACCGCCCGAAAGATCCCTCTTGAGGTTTTACCTCCTTAATCTTCACCAAGCAGACTCATAACGTTAAACGCATGAAAGGGCGTTTCGTTCAAAAAAATCTCAAAAATCTTTCGATGAAACAAAAATTAAACATAAAATGCTATCAAACAACATGTTGTAACTCAAAAAAATATAGAAAAAATAAAAACCTAAACGACACCCCACGAGACTGCTGCAAAAGGGCGTTATTTTGAGGAATTTGTAGGACGGAGCGAGCGAGTGTGCTTAAGCCCTCGAAGAGCGACAACCGACCAAAAACTCAAAAGAATGCCCTTTTGTGGCAGTCTCGAAAAAAGTTTATAGGTTAGTTGAGAATACCTTGACAGAAAGCCCATACAACTTTTGACTTCGGGCCTCTTTTCCGTTGCCCAGTAGCTCAGCGGTAGAGC
>JANYEO010000118.1 GCA_025363025.1 Opitutia bacterium | reverse complement strand
TATAGAATTTTTTAAAGGAGGTTGAGCTGTTTATTTGGGACATTTCGGCTGTACTCGTAAACAAAGCAGGTTCTGTTTGCCGAAACCCTTTTGTGGTTACGATTAAGTCCTGAAAGTGGGTATAAGTAGTCGACCATAGGTTGCCATTACAATACGACATGCCATTGATATAGAAAAATCCCTTCTTGTTTGAGTTATAATAGTCTGCATCCATATCGCAGAAAACAGCGCAATTAAAATACGAGAAGAAAGTTTCGGTAATGGGGAGTGATGCATATACTGTGACACTAGGGCCTTCTCCTGCTGATTGTACGACGACTTTAGTGCAGAGACTGAGTGCACGCTGGGGAACCGTTTGCCCTAGAAAAGGGCTATTGGCGTTGGCCGTATCGGAGGGATCAATATAGACTTTGATCGTGCTCGAGGGTTGAGTTAAATACAGTGTACAGTCTCTCGTTTGAATGGATGGCAGGGCGGCATTTAAAAAGTTGACTAATGAAGCTTCGAGGGGAATAAAACCGGGGCTTGTTTTTTTAAAGCCGTTTTGTTTTATCCAAGCGGCTTGGTAGGCCAGGATGGTACGAGCGGCACTTGTGGCTTGGAGGAGGAGTAGCCGTTTGCTATCATCCCGGGTGCCTTGATTGGAGAAGTAGATAGCGCTACCAATACTAGTTGTCAGGGCGATAAGAATGACCATGACGATGGCCAAGGCAAAGCCGGGTTTGCCCTGGCCAGGCGAGATAGATTTTTTTGAGAGAAAGCTCATGCAGGTGGTGTGGCTATGATTTATTCGTCTTTGAAGTTGTCATAGCTATCCTTTGAAATGAATTGGAAGCTCCCTAGTTGATGGACCGTGTCACAGGAAAGGAAGGCGCACGAGGGAGGGATAGCGAGGGTGCCGGGCGTGAGGGTTGCGGGGGGCGTTATAGTGCCGCTATTATTAAGAACCCAAGGCGTTGTAAGGGCTCCAGGAGGGTAATGGCCGGGCGCGATATTGACCCAAGGGGTAAAGTTTGCACAGCTACTAACGGGGCCAACGGCTACCTGAGGCTCGAACAAGCCAAAGATGGTTCCGTTGATCATGAGCCAGGGGGAATTGCCATTTTTAACTTCGGCAGACCAATCTTCTATCGTGCGGGGGGTATTTAGAGGGCCATCCCCCCGACCCCTCCAGTCTCCCGTTAAGCTATACGATGTAACGCCACTGAGTATAGAGGAATAGAGTCGTAGGTAGTCTGTAATGGGGACTTTGTGCTGCGCCGGGGCCGTGTAGTGGCTAACGATGGGAGGTGTGCTGGCTTTATTTATTGTTTTTGAATTATCAAAAAATGAGCGAGACAGAACGGTAACCGCATCTGCTGCAATCATACAAGGGAAGTAGCCGCTGCCATAATTGCCAGCGACGTAGACGGGGACATTGCAGGCCAGGGTAAAGCCTTTTGCAGGGTCATCTTTCGCAGGAATGTTTTCCCCATTAATTAAAACGACGCCCCATGTAGTATCGGTTGCGTTGGTTTGACCGTAATTTTCTACACGGATATTATAGTTATCCGTAATGGGGTTCACTGTTGAATCCCCTCCCTTATTGAAGACGCTTTCGGGGAACCAGATATAAACCGTGCCGTTATAATCAGTGGTAGGCTGATAGTCGAGAAAGGCTGCATTACCTTTTCTCAGTAAGTTGTAGAGCTTTTCGACATCGATGACTAGGGCATCAATACCTTTCTTCCGCCTAGGATCATAAAAAGAGCAGAGATTAGTGCCGTCTTTTTGCAGGATGTAAGGGGTGAAGCTGACAAAATTAGCTGAGCTATCCCATTGATTGAGGGTTAATGCGTCCTTTTTATAGCGTTCGAAAAAAGGCAGAACCGTATCTGTTGATCCGTTAGGGATTTTGCCAAAAGGCTGGAGGAGGGGATTACCTTGGCTATTGCTTGTGATAGGGCTTTTGGGGTTATGGGGGGAGGTGCGCTTAAAATTATATAAAGATACAGTATAGCCTGTGGGGGCTGGGAGAGGGCAAGTAACGTTGCTAGGGACGCTGCTGCCTTGCCCGCCAGCGAAGGTGACATTGCATAGTGTGCAAGCGCCAGTAAGAGCAGGAAGGCCTAGTGTGGGGTTATACAAGCTAGGTGGATCTCCCATGACACGAATAATAGCGCAGGCATTGCGGCAGAATTTATAAGCTTCGCCCGCTCCTTTGTACCACTGAGAGTTTTTGCTAAGTGCAGGTTCTAATAGAGCCCAAGCATAATTGAGGGAATTGCGCTTATTTGAGCTACTACCAGCAGGCGGGTTGCTGGGGACGTAGTTGCGAAAGCCATTAATGGGGAGGGGTTGAGCGGTTGTTTTGATATGTATTGAAGCATTGTTTTTAAACAAGGCCCAGTCTGGATGAAGGGAATCGTAATACGAGGCTTCTACCTCAGGGTTGGTGGCTCCATGGTTTGAATCGTAATTACTCCAAGCGGTAGGCGAAGTACTTCCGGGGAGGGGCATGCCGGGTAGTCCTGTGCTATCGTAGACGCAGGCAGCCGGAGAAGGCATATGTAACTTAAGAGCGTTTTGAATGAAACTAGGAGCTGTTTGACGAAAGCCACGCGTATTTAAGATGGATGACCAAAAATTTATATGCCCGGTGGACCATATAGTCCCGTTGGAGTAGGCCATGCCAGATAGACTGCTGAAATTGAGGCCATTGTTATTATTAATATACTCCGCTTCCATATCGAAGAAGACGCCACAGTTGAAATAAGATAAGGCTATGTTATATACAGGGAGGCTTGCATGGATTGTAATGCTAGGCCCTCCGCCTGCGGCTTTAGCTGTGACTTGGGTGGCAATGGTGATTGTGCGCTCGGAAAGGGTTTGCCCGATGAAGGGGGTGTGATGATTGGCTGGGTTTGCGGGGTTGAGGGTAGTGAGCCTAAAAGGAGACGCTTTTGTAATGATAATTTCGCATGCTTGGGTATCAATAATGGGCATGGTCGCTTCTAAAAAGTGAGCCAAGGGGGTGGCCAAATGATAAACGCCGGGGGTTATGTCTTTAAAATTATTTTGATAGAGCTCTGCTGCTTTGTAAGCTAAAATGGCTTTTGCCGCGCTTGTAGCTTCTAGCAAAAGGAGGCGTTTGGCGTCATCCCGTGTGTTTTGCTGAGTATAGCGTAGGGCAGCACCTATGACTAAAGATAGGGCAGCTAGGATTACTAAAACAGCTCCCAGGGCAAAACCGGCTTTAGGGGCACGTTTTGCTAGCGATGGATTTATTTTAAAAAACGGAGGGGACACATTTTAGAAGCTGACGGGGCATGTCGCAATAAAATTAAGACTGACGGATTGTATTTGTTCGCGGTACTGTTGATAAAGTTCTAAATTGGCCATAAGGGTTTTGCCATCGATGTTATAGATCATCCGCTTAGTGTCTCCGTTTCCTCCCCATTCTCCTGTTTGGGCTATGAGTATGGCATTATCTCCTAAATAGGTCGAGGGGAGGAGGGCCTCTACTTCTTTAAAGCCATCAGTGGCAGCAACGTCTATCGTATACTTCCAGATTTGGTTGCCTTTAGGGGGGACGCGTTCTAGGACAAAAATTTTGGCAATAGGGCGTTCGTATACACCGGTACCATTATCAATCGGGGCCCCTAAGCGGACAAAAACAATCATATCTCCCCATGCTCCTGGCCCTAGACGTTGTGCAGAGGTAGCTCTATCACTCTCATTCGGTGTTTTGTAGAGGACAAAAAAATCGCAGATACCCGCATCGCGGGTAAAGAGCTCACTTAATACGCGGAGGGAATTATCTATGAGTAAATTTTGGTTGGCATAAATGAGGGAGAGGGAGCTCGTGTATAAAAAAGTCCCAATCATGCCGCTTACCATGGCCATGACGACCATGGAGACCATCATCTCAAGGAGTGTGATCATCCGCTTAGGGTGTAAGCGTCTTTTCCGGATAGCTTGATTCAGAGCTTTCATTTTAAGCGTCAAAAGGTTTTAGGCCAAATACGCGACCACTTAACGTTTTTTGCCCGTCATGCAAGTAGGGAACTGCGTATGTAAAGTTGAGTACAATAGCGTAGCCTTTGACTGGGGAGCTTAGCGTACTTAAATCTGTCACATAAAGGGTATAGCAAATTTCGAGTGTATCGACGGTCACTTCTTTAGTAGTGGACAGCCTCCTGCGAAAAGGGAATTGCTTGATATTATTGGTGGTTGCTAATTGAACGGAGGCCCCTGCATGATCGGGCAATTGGCCGATGTAATTAACATTAAGTGGGTCATCTAGGAGGGTTTTATTGCCTGAATAATCCGTTTGAATGCTGATGGTAGGAAACGCCACTGTTGTAGGGGTTTCTAGTACACTTAGAAAGGTTGCGTCTGGCATATTTAAAATTTGCCCCAAATACATTTGAGCGGCGTTGTAGGCAACGTTTCGGCGTAACCCCGATTGTGCCCCCTCCGTCGCCATGACAAGGGAAGCGGCAAGCCCCCCCAGGCTCATAGCGAGTACGCCGATAGCGACCATCACTTCAACTAACGAAAAAGCCTGAGACTGGGTGCAGAATGTTTTTCTTTTGAGTTTTTGGTCGGTTGTCGTTCCTCGAGTACCTTTAGTACACTCGTCACTTCGTCCTACAAATTCCTCAAAATTAAAGCATTCTGCGCCCAGTCTCGTAGCATGAGGCTGTTTTTGGATTTTCATTTGGGGTATTAATCATAGAAAAACCCAAGCATTGTGCAGCGGCTTTCTTGGGGTATGGTGGTTAGTTAAGCCTAACCTACTTTACCGAGGGGAGGCAACTGGATGCCGGCATTGGCTAAATCGGCTAAATAAGTTTCGCGGCTGAGGCTGCCATCGCCAATGGCTTCTATCTTGGGGCCAAATTCACCCGTGAAAAAGCCCATCATGCCGACGACTTCGAGGAGGACTTTTTCGTCTGTAGCGCGGGTTAGGCAGGCTAAGTTATATTGGATGTAGACCGTGCCATCGGGCTCACTCATGCCCATGGCCCCAATGGGAAGTAGGCGATTTAAGGCGAGGAGGACGCGCGCTGTTTCCGTTTGGTATTCGGGCTTGGCTTGAAAAGGGAAGGGCAGAAAGCACTCGAGTAAAAAAATATCCTCAGGATCATCAAAGCCACCTAGTGCACCTGTTACATCATTTACAAAGTGCATCTGTAGGGTAAAAGGACGGTGTTTATCATCCGCCCCGAGGGATACTAGCAAGCGCTCGAAGGGTTGGCCTTCACTTTGCTGAACAAGCTCTGTACTAAAATCTTCTTCTTCAAGGAGGTCGCGGATGAGAGCAAGAGGGGTTTGTGAGTCTACAGAGGCTTCCATATTTGTTTTAAAAAGAGAGGTAATAGCAAGGGATAGGTTAGCAGCATAAGTGTTTTTTTAGGTAGATGACAATCTTTAGATTGAATCTCTTGAAGACCGTTGCATAATACCTTTCTTTTGAGTTCTTGGTCGGTTGTCGCTTGTCGCTCCCCCTGTACTGTATGTACACTTGTCGCTTCGTCCTGCAAGTTCCTCAAAATTAAGGCATTCTGCAAGTAGTCTCTCTTGGCTTTGTTCGTAAGGATAGAGCGCCCAAAAAAAGCTTCTTTTATTCTCGTGAAAATTTTAATGGTGACAACAGAACTCGCCCCTTATGCAAAAGCAGGGGGGTTGGGTGATATGGTGAGCTCTTTGGCCAAGGCCCTGGCTTTGAGGGGGCATGATGTGCGCATTGTGTGCCCGCTTTATGGGTGTGTGCGGAGGGAGGATAGCTGGACTCCACATGAAACTTCTCTGGTAGTGCATTTGGGGCGGAGGGAGGAAGGCTATTGCCGGCGCTGGGAAGGGGCTTTGCCGGGTTCTGATGTGCGGCTTTATTTTTTAGAACATGATGGGTATTATGGCCGGCCGGAGATTTATAGTGGCCCATGGGGGGCCCATAGTGATAATGGCGAACGTTTTACATTTCTTTCCCGCGCGGCTTTAGATTTGTGCTATGCGCTGGATTGGATGCCGGATGTGGTGCATGCGCATGATTGGCCAGGGGGGCTTGTGCCTGTTTATTTGAATACGGTAGAAGCGCACAAGCCTCTGGGGAAAGCGGCTTCTGTTTTTACGGTCCATAATATGAAGCACCAGGGATATTTTGACTCTGGTATTTTGAAGTTTGCGGGGATTCCTGATGCTGCTTTTGTGCCGGAGGGGCTGGAGTGTATGGGGATGGTTAATTTCCTTAAGGGGGGGCTTTATCATGCGACGAAACTTACGACAGTAAGCCCTACGTATGCCAAAGAGATGCAAACACCGGAGTTTGGCCATGGGTTGGACCCAGTCGTGCGCTTCCGTGCTGCGGATTTAGTAGGGGTGCTTAATGGAATTGATGCAGAGCACTGGGGGCCAGAGGTGGATGAGTATATACCGGCGCATTATAATACTCAGGATTTTCGCGGTAAGGCGGTTTGCAAAAAAGTTCTCCAAAACCGCTTAGGATTAGCGGAAGACCCGCATGTTATAATATTTGCCGCTGTAGCAAGAATGGATTCCCAAAAAGGGTTGGATCTTTTGGCAGAGGCTATTCCAAGGGTGATGGAACATATGCATGCGCAAGTAGTGGTATTAGGAATGGGCGAGCAAGACCTTGAGCATTGGTTTTTGAGCCTTAGTTACCAATATCCGGGGCGTGTGGGGGTACACATTGGCTATGATAGTGCCCTCGCTCATTTAGTGGAGGCTGGGGCAGATGTATTTGTTATGCCTAGCCGCTTTGAGCCTTGTGGGCTCAATCAAATGTACTCCATGCGTTATGGTACGCCGCCAATTGTACGGGCAACAGGCGGGCTTTTAGATACCGTACAGTCTTACCATGAAGGAGAGGGACATGGGACAGGGTTTGTTTTTGAAGAACCCAGTGTAGATGGGCTTTTTTACACCATGGGCTGGGCCTGTGCAACTTATTATGACCGGCCTAAAGCCTTTCGCCAGCTACAAATAAATGGGATGAAGCAGGACTTTTCTTGGAGACATTCGGCCCAGCATTATGAAGATGTGTACCGTTGGGCGATGGAAGATCGCAGTCTTAAAGTATAATGTGTGACCGCTGCATAATACCTTTCTTTTGAGTTTTTGGTCGGTTGTCGCTCCTCAAGTACCGTATGTACATTCGTCACTCCGCCCTACAAACTCATCAAAATCAAAGCATTCTGCAATCGGTCTCTATATAATCCCGAGTGTTTGAAAAACATCCAACACTATATATTTTTTGAAAATCGCTATTATGCAGCGGTCTCAATGTGTGACTAGGTTTATTAAAGGATCTTTTCTTCCAGATTGCGTAGATAATCGTGTAGATGATTGATTAATAATTGTGTTTTTTCAGTTATTTGGCCCATTCAAGGGTGAAGTGCAGCACTTGGTGAACAAGTGGTCAGCTTCAGGAAGACTTCTGTTGGTGTTTGATATT
>JANYEO010000116.1 GCA_025363025.1 Opitutia bacterium | reverse complement strand
CAAGAGGGGCCCGCGTGCTTAAAGGTAAGCGAATGCCCGTGTTATCGGTTACGAGTTCCCCTGGGCCTCCATAATTAATAACGATAGGGCATAACCCTAAAGCCATGGCCTTGAGGACAACACCGCCCCCAAATTCCCTTACACTGGGGAAGGCAAATATCTGGCAAGGGTGCAAATGGTTTGCGACTTCTGTATGGTCTACCCAGCCGCTAAAATGAACATGGGCGGCAATGTCTTCTTGTTTAACCGTAGCTTCTAGGCTTTCTCGCTGAGGACCTTCTCCTAAAATGAAGAGCTCCATGCGGCCTGCTTTGATTAAGGGTAGGGCAGCTTCGAGCAGCATATCAGCTCCTTTGTAGGGTACTAGGCGGCCAAGAAAGGCGACTTTAATGGGGCCTTGTTCGATTAGTCTTTCACTGGGTTTTTTAAGGGGGAAGCGCTCTGGGTCGATCGCGTTTTCCGGTATATATATGAGTTTGTCCTGATAAGCTTTTGGCATTTCGCTCCAAGCATGCCGAGAGGCTACCATTAAAGCCGTAGCTTCTTGTCGTGTGCTGTGGAACCAGGGCAAGAAGCGGTAAAGCTTGCGAAAAGGGCTTAGCCATTCGCGCTCATTTGTGCGCAGTTCGGGGAATTCTTTGGGCCAGGGCGTCCCTCCATTAATGGGGCCCCATATAAACGGGATGCCTAGTTTTTTTAAACGTTTAGCCAGGGGGCTGCCAATGGTGGGGCTTAAGGGAGTAATACGGTGGACGATATCGTAGTGACCGAGGGTTAAAGGTTTTTTAAAGTGATGCCATGCCTTGAGTTCAAAGAGCGGATACGCGATGTTGTAGAGGGCGCTATAAATAGTCCACCCGAGGCTGGTGCCTCCTCGTAGGTACTTAGCGATACGGAAGGCCAGTCCTTGGGCGAAGCGGTTGTCAATGAAGGTGACGGCCTCTTTAGGCCATCCTGCTGCTAGGAGGGCTTCTTGATTCCTTAGCTCTGTTACTAAGTGGACTTCCGCTACTGTGCTTAAGGCTTGAGCTAAGGAATAGCCAATAAGGGCAACACTCGTAAGCGCGGGGTTCGCAGCTTCGGCGATGATGAGGACGCGGGGCTTGGGGTTCATGCCTTGCTTAAAGGGAGGGTTTTTTTGCTGGTAGAAGGGTCGAGTTTATAGCGGCGATTATATTCTAACCGGGCTAGCACCCCAAGGAAGATCATCCAGGCCGATAAATTTTTCGTTTGGGTAAGGACGCGTTCTATTTGGCTATGCAAGTACATAAGCGCTAGTGCAACGGTAATACCAAAAACAACATAAGCCAATAAATGCTCCTTCCCATAGGCAACACTGCGGCGGCCCATGAGGAGGTGTCGTATTAAAAGTAATAGAAATACAAAATAGAGGATAAAGCCCATCTCAGCCAAAATGAGCCAGTGGAGGCTTTCAGTTAAAGGGTTTTCGTGATACAAGTGGTCGTATATCCGGTGGCCACGTGCCCTGTTCCAGTCTTCAAGCATCTCGCTGTAAGGGGCGTAGGGGCGGCTATTGGCAATCCCAAATTGGTTCCACCCAACTCCGGTTAGGGGATGGTCTAGTAGCATCGCTTTGGACATGCGGTTTAATATCCATCGCAAGTCATTTTGTGGCGTTGTATCTCCGGAGGAGTGGAAGCGGCTAAGAATCGTCCCCAGGGAGAGGCCTACTAAAAAGAGCCCCCCGGCGACACACACACTCGCAATCGTTATCCGCCTAAAGGTAAAGCCCCTGAGGAGGCTCCAGCCAATAATAGCGACCGTTCCGACCCCAAATATAACGAGAGAAGCCCGGGATAAAGCCAAGACGACTAGGATTCCTCCAGCTCCAAACCCTGTTAAATAAAGCCCTAGTTGAAAGAGAGAATTTTTTCGCCCGAGGGCTGCGGCTAATAAGACAAAGCTATACGCATAGGCCCACATAGCCAAGGCATTTTGATGCTCAAACCAAGCCCGCGTCTGGTACATGTGGTCCCAGTAATGGAGCTTTATCGCAACAAGCCCTTCGAGAATGAGAGAGCAAGCCAAAGCCGCAAGCAGTACGCGGGTATCTTTATCACTGCGTATAAAAGCAAAGGTGCCCGCCAGGATAAGGCCAGCCGTAGCAAACTTCCATACCGGCATGAGGGCAAAGTCCACTTTTAGTAGGGGGAAGCTCGAGCAAACGGTTAAGAGCCCTAAGCCGCAAAATAGCCAGTAGTGATTAAGCCCCGGTGGCAGCCACTTAAAGCCTGTCCATCGCCCCATCCCTGCAGCTAAATAGAGGCTCATCGCCAGTACCACAACGCAGGAAAATTCAAACCCGCGGGAGTGCCCACGATACTCCGGGTACACATCAATCATCCAAGAAAATGTATGGGCCGGAAAGGTGAGGAGCATCACCATTATAAAGAAAACACCCCGCTGTAGCCTTCTATTATCTTTAATGAGCAGGGCTATGAGGGGCGGTACTAGCCCATAAGCAATCAGGGCTAGTAAGCCTTTAATGAGGGTAAGCAGAAGGGGCGGCACGGGGTATGTTTATATATAGAGCAAAAAGCTACCTTTTAAAAGATAAAGCGAAAGGGTTGCAGGCGTTCTTTTAGCGTTTCGAAAAATACCGTTTCAGCTTCTATGTCTTCGGCCTCAAATGTTACGGAGAAGCGGATAAAGGCACCTGCTTCGTCCCAGGGAACGGTGGAGACCAAGGCATTCTCAATTAGCCAGGTGCTAAAGGCCGCTGCAGACGAGAAGTTGATTTGTTTGTTAGACGTTTCTACCCCTTTAGGGATTGGGGCATAAAGAAAAAAGCCAGCCTTAGGCGGAGTAAGGTCAAAGCCTATTTTGTTTAAGATTTCTACAAGCCCCTTCATGCGGCGTTCGTACTTGAGGGCGGTCTCTTGGGTAATTTTTGGCTGCCCTAGGGCAATGGCCCCCGCCGCTTGGATGGCTAAAAATTGGCCGGAATCACTATTGTCCTTCACATGGGCATAAGCCTGGATGAGGGGGGCCCCGCCGCATACCCAGCCCAGTCGCCAGCCCGTCATATTAAAAGCCTTGGAGAGGGAGTGGATTTCGATACACCGTTCCTTAGCTCCTATAATACTTAGGATGGAGAGGGGTTTTTCGTTTTCATAAACAAGCCCAGCATAGGCTGCATCGTGGATGATTAACACTTCCCAATGCCGTGCCCAGGCGACTACCTCTTCAAAAAACTCCCGTGTAGCACAGGCCCCAGTTGGGTTATTGGGGTAGTTAAGCACAATGGCTTTTGTTTTTTCAGCAATAGCCCGAGGGATGGTTTTTAAATCAGGTAAAAAATTATTTTCGGGCAGGAGGGGTAGGGGGTAAACAGTTCCTCCATAGTAATGCGTGTGGGTTCCAAATACCGGGTAGCCTGGGACGGTCATCAGGACGACATCTCCTGGGTTGATAAAAGCCGCTGGCAAAAGCGTTAAAGCAGCTTTGGCCCCAATGGTGTGCATTATCTCGCTACCTGGGTTGAGTGTTACGTTAAACACTTTCTCCATGTATGCTTTGACGGCTGCTTTAAAAAGAGGCCCTCCATTATCCGGGTAGCCCCGATTTTCTTTGAATTCAACTTCTGCTTGTAGAGCTCTGATTACACTCGGGTGGGCCATCGCATCCGGCTCACCAATGCCTAAGTCCAAAATAGGGATCTTTGGGTAACGCATCCTTGCAGTAGCTTTTGCCCGTTTAATGGCTTCAAATTTATAAATGGCCGTATCTTTACCAAATAGGCTACCGCCGATACGCCGGGCATAGAGTGTTTTTTGCATTTTTAATGGCATCTTTAGACTGGGAAAGTAGCGGCTTTTTATTTAAATTGAAAGCATTAGAAAAGTAGCCTCTACCCTTTCTTGGGCTTTTTTGTTTTATATGCAACTATTGACAGATCCGGCAGCCGTGAGGGCTTTTGCCACACACGTGCATTCCCAGGGCAAGACGCTTGCCTTGGTGCCGGCCTTGGGCCCTTTACACGCAGGCCAGCACGCTTTGATTTTGCGGGCAAAAGCACTGGCGGATGTCGTTATTGTGGGCAATTGTTTAAATAAATTGCAACTCGGCTTAGGGGATACTCCTTTAATATCGGAAGAGAGTACCACAGCGGATGAAGCTTTGTGCGAGGCTGCAGGGGTCGATGTACTTTTTCGTCCCAGTTCAGAGGCCTTTTACCCGACAGATTTTTCTACGTATTTATTTGAAGACCGTTTAAGTAAAGGGCTGCTCGGCCCTTCTCGTCCTAATTGGTTTCGCGGGTTTATTACTCTTTTTGCGATTTATAATAATTTGCTGTCCCCTGATTGGATCGTCGTTGGCCAGAGGGATTTTCAAACCGTAGCCGTATTAAAAAAAGCCATTCGCGATTTATATTTCCCTGTTCAATTAGAAGTTTGCCCAACTGTACGTTCGGCCGAGGGCCTTGCTTTATTTGCCAAAAACAGCAGCCTTTTGCCCTCTCAGCGTCAAGATGCAGAGCGTGTTTACCATGCCTTAGGGGCTGGCAAACGTTTGGTCGATAGCGGTATCCGTTCTCCGGACCGCGTTGTGGCAGAGATGACGCATCTTCTAAGCCAAAGCCGCCGCATTCGCATCATTTATGCCGCCGCCATTGATAATGAAACACTAGAGCCATTGAAAGTGCTGGAGCCTGGCCATGGCCTCTTAGCCGTAGCGGTTTGGTTGGATGAGGTGAGGCTGTTAGATAACATTCTCCTCTAAATGAAGAGGCCGTTAGATAATGGTGTGCTTTTCCGCGCTTACTGCGTTCGACGTACGCACCTACTTTTAGTAGGCTTACGTGCGTCTCGCTCGTAATCATCGAAAAATCACAGCATTATCTAATGGCCTTCATGAATTCCGTCCTACAAGGTCCTCAAAATAACGACATTCTGCAATCGATCTCATCATGGCACAATTCAACTGTAAATAGTGTAAATTTAGCCTCTCTCGCACTACGCTTACTGTGTTATTAATGATAGTCTACGTGGAAACACTTAGTTTTTTTATAAGTATTTCCATGTATGGCATAAAGAAAAAACACCTAAAAAGGCCTTTTTAGTACCCGCTATCAAACAGACGTTATTTTGTGTGCAAAAAATTACAACTCATATGTTATAATAGAACCATGAAACCTTTTCTTACTAT
>JANYEO010000078.1 GCA_025363025.1 Opitutia bacterium | reverse complement strand
ATCTTGGGGCACAGCAAAACCCGGGTGTAATAAACAGACAATTTACAACTTTACCTAGTGGCGGTTATGGCCTCTACCTATGAAGAGACCGATTGCAGAACGCCTTTATTTTTAGGAATTTGTAGGACGGAGTGACGAGTGTGCTAAGGCACTCGAGGAACGACAACCGACCAAAAACTCAAAAGAAAGGCGTTCTGCAATCGGTCTTACCACCTGCCCATTTTGACGGGAGCCAAATGCAGCAGTTCGTAAGTATTTTCTGGCAGTTCTTGAAGGAAGCAGCTCATTTCTAGGCGAGTTGGGGGGCCTCCTTGCAGGCTTACCATGGGGTAGGAGAGGTAGAGCTCTTCCATGGCTCGGGTAACCGCTACATAAAAAAGCCGCCGTTCTTCTTCGATATTGCCTTCGTCAACGGCTCGTTTAATAGGGAAAAGCCCTTCGGCCAGGCCGATAATAAAGACAACCGGGAACTCTAACCCTTTGGATTGGTGGATAGTCGTTAAGCGGACGACATCCCCTGGCTCTTCCGCTGAGCGGTCAGTTGATTCTGAGTTTAAAAGGACTAATTGGCCCAAAAGCTCCGCCATGTCTGCATAGCGCTCGGCAAAGCCTACGAGGCTGTCTAAGTCGTCCCGGCGGGATGTCCAATTGGGGTGGAGGGTGCGCAGGAAGTCCCCATACCAGCCTTCAATGGCCAAGGCAATGACCTCATGCGGGGCTTTGGGGATGAAGGCTGCTTGATTAGTTGGCTTTGGGGCAAATAAGTCCCCATCGCTTATGGGAGGAGGAGGGGGTGGGCGTAGGGCTTCTTCTAAATTTTGAAGAGTGAGGGACATATCGACCCAGTCATCCTTGGCCTCAAGCGGCACTTTGACTACGACAGCCTCTGCGGTTAGGCTTTGGATGAGGGTGCCCTGTGTTTTAAGCTTTTCTTTGTGAGCGAGCTCGAGCAACCGTTCGGCGGTTTTTGGGCCAATTTTGGGGATGAGGCAGGCCGTTCTAAAAAATGCAATGGTATCCTGCGGGTTCCACGCAAAGCGGATTTGCGACATCAAGTCCTTCACATGGGATTGCTCAAAGAAGCGGACGCCACTGGTAATAATGTAGGGGATCTGGCTACGGGAGAGCTCCATCTGCAAATCCATCGCGTGGTAATGGGCGCGGTAGAGAATGGCGATATCCCGTGCGCTTCTGCCGTCATTTAAAAGGCCTTGGATGCGGCGGACGATAAATTGAGCCTGGGCCCGGTTATCCATGGCTTGGACGACGTAGGGCTTTTGTTTATTGGGCAAAATGGCCCGGAGCTCCTTCGAGTAGCCTTCATTTTGCGCTTGGTTTACAAGGACCGCATTTGCCAGCTCCAGGATTTGTGGGCTACTGCGGTAGTTGGTTTCAATTTTAAAAAGCTGTGTACCGGGATGGCGATTGGGGAAGGTGACGATGTTCTCAAAATGGGCTCCGCGCCAGGTGTAGATGCACTGGGCATCGTCCCCTACGGCCATGACTTGGTGGTTTGCAGCCAAGGTATCAATAAGGGAGGCCTGCAGGCGGTTCGTATCCTGATACTCATCAACCAGAATATGTTTAAAACGGCCTTGGAATTCTGCTGCTACGGCCTTGTCTGTTTCGAGAACTTTTAGCCAAAGCTCTAGCAAGTCGTCATAATCGGCCATGCCTTGCTTGCGTTTGCGTTGTTCATAGGCACTTGCAAAGGCTTGGAGGAGCTGGCAAAGGTTTTTAAAATACGGGTATTTTTCGTCTAAAACGGTTTTAATAGGCTTTAGCGTATTGCGGGCGTAGCTGATAATCTCTGCTACGACTTTGGCCTTGGGGTTATCTTTATTGCGGAAGAAGGCGCCATCTACTTCCCGGACGGCATCGCTTAACAGGGCTTCGGCATCCCCTTGGTCCATGATGGTAAAGTCTTTAGATATCCCTACTACTTGGCCGTGCATCCGCAAAAAGCGTTGGCCAATATGGTGGAAGGTGCCGCCCCAGAAGCGGTGTTGGGGGATGCCCGTTAAGTCTTCTACCCGGTGCAGCATTTCTTTAGCTGCTTTATTGGTAAAGGTGATGAGGAGGATCTCCCAGGGTTGCACGCCTTGGCTTAAGAGGTAGGCTACGCGGTAAGTTAACGTCCGCGTTTTGCCAGAGCCCGCCCCAGCTAAGACCAAGGCTGGCCCCGCAGGTGCCGTTACGGCTGCATATTGCTCTGCATTGAGCTGTGCTTTGAAGTCGATCGTTGGTACGCTCTCAAACGCTGTTTTCCACGAAACCGGGGCCCCTTCGCCTTCTGGGTAAGTTTTTACAGGGGTGCTCGGTGTGCTTTGGCTAGAAAATGAAAATGGGTCGTCCATGGTGTCTTTTAGATCCCTCTTGATGAGGGATAAGGAAGCCTTCGCCAATCCTTATGTTAAGCGCACGGGAAATTTCTTCTGAGATTGTTTCTTGGACAGTCTTTTAATGAATATTTATCGTCGATTTGGCGGGTGGCGTGACAAGGGCCTGGAATCAGTATTTGCTTAATTTTTTATTGATTGACGTTATTTCTAATAATAGAATCCCCTTTCTCTCCTGTTTTTATTTCATGACTCGCTTAAGGTTTTACATCGGTTTCACCTGTTTCCTTATGTTGATTGGGTGGGGAATTTGTTTTAGCCGCCTTAAAGCCGATATTCAAGAGGACGAATACCCTGCGCGTATTGTTGCTGAGTCGCACAAGGGGGCTCCTATCATCTTAATGGGTGATTCTGTTATCGATTCGATTGCTAAAGGAGATACAGATCGTCGGACGATTGCGCAATTTCTTGAAGATATCTTAGGCGTAGAAGTTCAGAATGCTTCGCTGCATGGGCTTAGGTTGCAAACAGCTATTCCTGTATTATCTTTAATTCATTCTCAATCATCGAGAAAGCGGCAGATTGTAGTCCAACAGTTAGACCCTGCTTTTCAGCAAACAACAGTCAATTCGCTGTTTAATTTGTGGAAGGTACGTATGCAGCTTTTCGAAAAAAAAAGCCCATCTTTTTTAGATGTTATGCGTTATGGGCTGTATAAAGAATTAAGTGAAAAGGGTCCTGAAGCTTCCAGTGAAAGGAGTAAGTTATTGGCTCAAATGAAAGCTGTGCAAGGACTTGATCTCAAACTTGCTTGGGATTCCATGGATACTTACAGACTAGAATTAAGTGATGTAGAAAATGAGTTAAGCGCGCTTCAGGCCATGGTACGTACGGTGGCTGATCAGCTCATATGTTTTATTAATCCAGTGGATAAGGTGATGCTCGAAAATGTTTTAGGATCAACGTATGTACAGGCCCTTGATGAGCGAGCCGCTGTTTTTAAAGAAGCGTGTAAGCGTTTGGGTATACCTATTATCGATCTTCAAGATGCTATTCCAGAAAGTTATCATTTTAATGATGGCAATCGTATTCATTTAGATGATTACGGTCGTTCTCTAGTGGCAGAGCACTTAGCAAGGTACATAGTGGCTTCAGGAGCTTTCAAGTCGCAGAGTTGAGTAACCCTTTCTCTTAGACTTGCATCAAATCTTTTTCCTTCGAGGTAAGATGGGTCTCAATCTCTGCAATCGCTTTATCGGTTGCTTGCTGTACTTCTTTTTCAAAGCGCTTTAAATCATCTTCGGTGATAACTTTTTCTTTTTGCGCTTTTTTGGCAATTTCTAAGACGTCCCGGCGCACAGCCCGTGTGCTGACACGGCCTTCTTCGGCCATGCCGCTGGCAATTTTCACCAGCTCCTGGCGGCGTTGTTTGCTGAGCTCTGGAATGGGGCATTGGACGACGGCCCCGTTAACGACTGGGTTAAAGCCGAGGTTGGCGGCCCGTACCGCTTTTTCAATAGGGCTGAGCATTGATTTATCCCAAGGTTGGATGACGATAATGCGGTGGTCTGGCGTGTTGATAGCTGCCATATCCCGCAGGCGCATGTTAGAGCCATACGCATCGACCATGACATTTTCTACCATGCCAGGGGTGGCCTTGCCGGTATGCAGGGTGCCAAATTCGTGGTTGGTGTGGTCCACGCATTTTTGCATTTTTGCGCGGGCTTCTTTGATTGCTTGGTTGATGTCCATAAAGTAATAAAAGTAAGGTTTGTTTGAGGGGGTAATTAATGAATGAGGGTGCCGATTTGTTCACCTAGAACAGCCCGTTTAATGCTACCTGGCTCATTCAAGTTAAAGACGAGGATAGGCACATGATTGTCTAAGCAAAGCGAAAACGCGGTAGAGTCCATCACTTGGATGCGCTTTTGAAGGGCCTCCATGAAGAAAAGCTCTGTATATTTCTTAGCATCGGCATGTTTGGCTGGGTCTTTATCGTAGACGCCATCGACTTTCGTGGCTTTAAGGATAACGCAGGCGCCAATCTCACTGGCCCGGAGGGCGGCAGCGGTATCGGTTGAAAAATAGGGGTTGCCGGTGCCCGCGGCGAAGATAACCACGCGTTTTTTCTCCATATGGCGGACTGCGCGGCGGAGGATGAAGGGCTCTGCCACATCATTCATGGGGATGGCCGATTGTACACGTACGGGTACGCCTATTTTCTCTAAACAGTCCATAAAAGCCATGGCATTAATAACGGTGGCCATCATGCCCATAAAATCGCCCGTTGTGCGGTCTATCCCCTTATGTGTCTGCCCACTGAGCCCGCGGAAGATGTTACCCCCGCCGACGACTAAGCCAATTTCAATCCCCAGGTCATAAATAGCCTTAATCTCGTGGCAAATGGCCTGCAGTATAGCTCCATCAATGCATTCCCCACTCTCGGGGCTACGCAACATCTCCCCGCTTAATTTTAAAACAATACGGCGATATTTAGGGGTTCCATCAGAAGATGACTGCATAGGGGAGGTTTCTAATGGAGTCTTGCATTAAAAGTCCATGCTATTATGCAGCAGAATACCTTAGCTTCGAGGTCTTTGGCGGCTGTCGCGTTTCGAAGGCTATACAATCGAAACGCGTTTTATCCAGCAAGTCCTCAAAACTAAGGTATTCTAAAGGGCAGGATTTTATCCTATGCGGTTATCATTAATTGAAAAACACGAGGTTATGATAGCGCCCGTGGCAGTGGCCAAGCCTATTGCGACTGTCATCGAGGCTTCTGAAAGGTAAGTAAATTTCTCGGTTTCTGAGGTAACAAAGTTCCAAGCTTGAGTGAATAAAGAATCCCCCGCAGTTGTTAATTTAGCTTTATTGATGAGATATTCTTGGTACTCAGGGTATTTTTCTGATAATAATGATCGCTCGGCATTAGCGCAAACTGGGTCAACTTCGGCCCACTGGTCAATTAAGATGTCCGCGCTTTGCATGGAGCGCTGTGTACAGCGTACGCCTATTATGGTTGCAGCCACCACATCGAATATTGAAGCGTGGATGCCGAGCCTTCTTACCGCCTGGTCGTATGTTTTGCATGCATTAGTGTCCTCAGCGGCGCCTTTATTGACGCCTGCTAAAAGCTCGTATGCTCCTTGTAAGTATATCATGGATGTTTTTGCGATATCTCCGAATAATTCGCCTAATTGTAAGAC
>JANYEO010000058.1 GCA_025363025.1 Opitutia bacterium | reverse complement strand
CTCCTCCTCCTCCTCCTCCTCCTCCTCCTCCTCCTCCTACTACTTTTGTCCCTTCTCCCCCTACTGTTAACGGGCAGCAGCAGCAAGAAGACTTTTTGGAGCGGCATGCAAGAGAAGTGGAAGCTTTTCGACGACGGCATGAGCATGACCCTGACGCCACCCCTTCAGATTATTCCTTCCTTCACGACACGCACTCTCGTGGTGGGGGTAGTCAGATAGACGAAACAATGTTGTCTGAGAGGAGGACTGCTCCTTCTCACCACGACCCAACTCCGTTTACGATGGGCGAACAGGACGTAACAATGCCGTCTCAAGTGGGAACGACTGCAGCCGCTGAGTCGCACACGCACACGCACGAAGACCTAAATGTTTCAACTTCCACTCGAGTGGGCGAGGATGATTTTTCGCCGCCTCGGGTTTCTACTGACGAAACGTCTTTGCCAAACACTCACAATCCAGTTATTTTACTTCCTCCGCCGGCGGGTGTTTGGGATTTCAGGAAGAGAAAAAGACCTGGAGTGGGGGACGTGACTGCAACTGCAGATGATTCTATTTTATCGGCGGATGACCCTTTTCTGTCTGATCACCCGTACGAACCTCCCGTCGACAAGAGCATGCAGACGGAAAAAAGTACGTCACCTGAGGTGGTTGAGCAGGAGCAGCAAACAGATCCGCTTCCAAGAGTACTCCCTAAAACTAAAGTTGTGACAAAGATTCGTTATGTGGAACAACCAAAACCTGATGTCGTTGAGCATGAGCAGCAGACTGATCCGCAGCAGCTGAGTGCAGTAGTCAATCCTCATGAGGGAGTGAATATTCCCCCCACAGCGCGCCCGGTTATAACTAAGATCAAGTTTTTACCTCCAAAGAAGCCTGAGTTATCTAGGTCTGCTGTTACTAGTGTAGATATCCCCCCAAAGTCAAAGCCTCAGCTTTCAATGTCTGCTATGAATGCTGTAGACATTCCGCCAAAGCCGAAGCCGCAGCTTTCGATGTCGGCTGTTAATACTGTTGATATCGCCCCAAAGCCAAAGTCTCAGCTTTCTATGTCAGCCGTGCATACTGTTGACATCCCACCCCCACCCCCAAAAAAGCCGCAGTTGTCAATGTCTGCTGTTCAAAATGTTGACATTCCTCCAAAGGAAAAGCCCAAGTTGTCATACTCCTCTGTTGGAGTTGTTAATATTCCCCCCAAACCTAAACCTATGTTATCGCTGACAAAATCTAACGTTGTTAATATTGCTCCTACAGCCGGCATCGATGCTGCTTCACAAACACCAAAACCCTCATGGGTCTTTAACTTACCTAGAATGACAAGGGCTCTCCCTCCTATTCTACCGCCGAGAGCAAGAACAACCCCACAGTTAGCGTTAGAATATAGACCATCTCCTCCTTCTCCCCCTCCAGTCCTTCCTCCTTCTCCTCCTTCAACAAAGAAAAAACCCAGGAGAGGGGATCGGTTGAAAAAACCTCCAGTAAAATTTTCTCCTGAACTGATCAAGAAAAAGCCGCTTCTTGGAAAAAAGAGACACGAGGATCACACCTACGCTTTGCCGTTTGCTAGAGAGCTAGTAAAAGGGGGAAAGAAAAAGACAAATGCAAAAGCAGGAGGCGGCGGCCGCCCCCCTGCTTCATCTCCTTCGAGCGAGCAAACTGGAGGGGGAAAAAAAGTAAACGTGAGGAGGGGAGGCAGTCGAACTTTGTCCTTGCCGTATGCGAGAGGAGCGCAAAAGCGACAGAAACAGTCTGTCGTTCGAGATCTCGCGTTTGATGATCATGATGATGACATGGCTCAGGTGGCGGATGATCCTCTCTTGAGCGACAATCCATACAGGGGAAAAAAGGTGTCAAGGAAGAAGAGATCTACAGCTATGACCGCGTACATAAAAAGTAGAGCTCACGTTAAAGAAAAGTCAGCAAGACCGCCGCCTCCTCCTCCTCCTCCAGAGCCAGAGCAACCACCACAGTGGCTTCCACCAGCAGGAAAAAAACGACGTCGTTAGACACATTTTTATTCAATTTTTTTTTCGCGAAATACAAGTGTTAATAGAATTTCACTAGTTGTTTCTTTGAACTTGACCACTTGGCCGCTAGAATTTCTAAGTTCAAACTGAAGTATATGTCTGTCATTCATCAGGAGAGGAAGGAAGTCAAGATGAGAGGCTTCGTATTTAATTACTCCATCGTCGTCGTCACCAACACTTTTTCCGTAGGGGATAATTTTCAACACCTGTCCAAACTTGTTTCCAAAAATTATGGGGGCAACAAAATTGCAGTAAAGCAGTAGCTTGTGGGGATGTAATTTATCAAAATCAAGTTTTCCCAATTTTACCTTTCTGTCTTTCTGTCCTTCTAAGACTAAGAAATTAGCGTGGTCGGGCGAGGGAACCCGACCAATTATAAATGATAACATGGATGAAATTTTTAACTTTGCATCATGGGAAAAGGCGGCATAGACATTATCTTCTTCTATGGAAAGTTGAAATGGTCGTTCTGCTGCAGAAGGGTAGTGGGCGGCCAATTGGGAAGACACAAGTTTTACAAACGCTTGTTGTGTTAAGTCTTCCAGCTCGTTTAATACCAGCTGCTTTCCATCAGGAAGGTCAATGTAAAAGTTGTTACTCGTTATTTGCGCTTCTATATCTGTCGTGCTTGGTAAGTATATGGATGAAAGGGCAACATCCCATTTTCGACTGTCCAACTCCTGCTGCAAAATAATTCTGAAACTGCTGTTGCAGTTGTCGGAAAAAAAGTGCGATGACTCGAGAGAGGAAAGGCGTAGAACGTTTGAGATCATGGGAAAGCGCTTGAACTGCAGTTGAACAAAAGTTGGCTGACCGTGTCCCAACCGCAAGGGCCAGTTATTTTCATCTACTAAACGTATTGAGATTTCAGCGAGTTTTGAACTGCTCAGTCCAAAGTACTCTTTACGCTCACAGACGCTATAAAACGGGGTGATGTGTCGAGGTTTCACTCGAATTATTGCTAAATCTTGAACAAGGTTGATGTCGCTTAAATGCCTGTTCATTTCCATCAGCTGAACTTTAATGACACGAGGTTTTGCCTCATCAACGGGAAAGTCGTTTTGGGAGGAAAAACGGTTCACTCCCCTTCCGCTGCTTAGCATTGCGTAGTCTTGTCCACAGTAACTGAACAGCGTCTCCTTTTCAAAATTTAAACACTTTTGTAGTTCGGGATGCACAAGTAGGAAGCATCTGTTCAGCGTAACTTGAATTCGTTTTTCGATCTCAGCGAGAACAACTCGACCTGTACCAAGCTTAGTCAGCTCTTTGTTGACTGAAAGAACGAACCTCTTTGGCTGCACGGAAAAGTCTGTAATGGTGTATGTTGCAACTGGGTTTGAATTTCTTGGATCTTGGAGGAATAAAACAAAATGGGTATTTGTACCCAAAATACTAGTTGGAATATTCCCATATCGGTTGTCCAGATAAATAGACTGCAGAGCTACCCTATATTCTGACACGTCAAGTTCTAGGGGCAAATTGTTTTTAAAGTTGACTAACGTGTTGTCTGGATTTAAGTCTTGAGAGGAGTTGGAGGCGACAATAACATAAAAAGAATCCATTCTGCAGTCAGTTTTCGTATACTCGCTCAACGTTTTCTGCTGGAATCCAACTGTTGTGTTCTGGTCCAAAACCAACCCAACTGACAAAAAGTTCTCGTCGACCTCTCCGTCTCCTCTCCCGAAGAACCTCCTGCACCTTATACACGTCTCCACGGATTCTCTGAAGCTCTTCGGAGTAGAAACCGCCAGAAATAAGTTCTCCGTCATCCAGAGAGCGTAAAATGTACATAGGAATCGGCATGTTTGTCTTAACTTCAGCCACTTCAAATTGTTCGTCCCTAAACGATTTCTGGTAAGATCTATGAAAACGGTTTGTGGGAAGACTCTTGACAAGGACATGATCTCCTACTTGGAATTTGGGTTTTTTTCTCTTTCCCGCAATCTTGGTATAATGTGCGTTGTGCGCATTCAGCACCATGGCTTGATTCTGAGGCAGCTCAGCATCTGAGGGAGACATTTTGACTGTTCTGTGAATTCTTGTGTTATAAGTTTGAACCAAGTATTCGAGACGGTCTAGGTAGGTATGGGTCTGATTATGTGTCAAGTACTTGTATATTAAAGTTTGAAGTGTCTTGTTCATTCTTTCGGCGATGGCAGCTTTTTTTTCACTAGAGGGATGAATTATTTTAATATTTTGCTGCTGCAAATATTGTCTGACTAGACGATTGGTAAACTCCGTTCCTGAAAGGACAAGTCGTCGTGATTACGGGGAAAAGACGGCAACAGCAGCAGCGGCAAAAAGTCAAAGCGTTAGAGGCGGCAACAGCGCAACAAACACAGCAAGGAAAGCAACATACCGCGATCGAAGAAAATTGTCTCCGGTTTTTCTCCCATACTCTCGCTTTCAATTATGCTTTCTAGCGCCGCCAGAGTCGTTTTTGCGCTTTTTGTCTGCAATGCTCTGACCCAAACTTTCTTCGTGAAAGAATCAATTAAAACAAGGAGAAATGTCACTCCTCTGTTGTGTCTTTTCAAGCCGGAAATATCAATCAAGTCGGCTTGAATTTGTTGCCTCTTCCTATATACGTAAAAAGGATTTGTGGTGCGAGGCTTTTTATATTCTCTGTGTGACGTATACACATCGGCGTGTTCAAGAGTTTCTCTGATTGGTCTGGTGCTAAATCTATTTCCATAAAAGTTTTTTACATTGCCGGGAGCACTAAAGGCAGTAGGGTGTCCCTCCCGTACGTAGTTGTCGTAAATTTCCTGATTCATTCTGCAAAATCGGTGTCAAAGAGATCTCGATATTTTCTCTTTTTTGGAGTCGGTCCTATTTGTTTCTCTCCTCCTTGTTTTCTTTTCTCACAGACACTTTCAATGGCCTTTGTCTTTTTGCCGGCAGTCTCCTCCTTAATCTTCTCTCCTTCTTTACAGCTCCACTCTTCGTCCCGATATTTGCTTCTCCTAGCGTTTGCCCTAGCCACCGCTGATTTTACCGCTGATTTTACCACAGGAACGACCTCGTGTTTGTCCGGGGGGAATGTCTTTTTTTCACCCATTACAACATTGGCTGCAATAACCTCCTTAAACACGGGGCGAAGGAGTCCAAATCCCTGCGGACTTGCGTGTCGGTGGAAGGAGGACATTTTTTGTCTGTGAGCTTTTATCTTTTTTATTTTCCTTAAAGTGTTGTAGTAAGAAAGGTTACAGCTGTTACACAAATCTTTCCATCCATTTCAGGCTGGGTATTTTTACAACCTCTGACTTAAGTTTTTGCAGCTGTCTCTTAACCCTGTGAACACTTGTCGCCGATATATTACAAGATTCACAAATTTTTTTTAAAGTTAGTCTTTTCTTGTTTTTTTTACAACAGAGGAGGATGCCAACAGCAACTAAGCAGTTGCTGCGTAAATAGCCCAGCGGCAGTTGCTGCATCGTTTCAACTGTTCCAATAATCTCCTCCTGCGCTTTAAAACCCAGATTGAGCAGGTTGCAGTAGCGTTGGACGTACTGCTGTGGGCTGCTCAATGGTATCTCGAGTGTCAGATTTGCTTCGACTCGCCAGATTTCAGACTCTGACACTCCGCTGAAATACGATATCTCCCGCGCCAGTCTTGGCACTTCGTGTTTGTTGAGCGTCTCATATATCGAATATGCTGCTAAAGTCTCTTCTCGAATTTTTTTTTTAAACAGCAGAGACAATTTGTCGTAATAGTTTATAGCTTGTGTAATAACAGCATCTGATATGAACGCGTTTTCCCCCACGTCTTTCATAAACTCATGAGTTTTGTTGAAAGGTTTGAAATACGGAGTTTCACGCAAAAAGGAAGAAAAAAGTTGAACAAAAACAACTAGTCCGCAGGCTGTGCAGACAGATTCATCTTCACGATTAATTATAGTGTTTGCATGATCACAGCCATCTGCTGATACACTGTTTCCACGTGTTGCACACATGAAGAGCCAACAATTACAAAAAACCCAGAAGAGAAGAGAGTTATTGTTCCAATGCCTTTCACGTCGGTGCGCCTTGTCTTACAGAAAGCGCCCGGGAAAAAATTCCGATCGACGTGGATGGAGAATGTTTTCGTTCCTCTTTTCCCACAGTTGACCGTTCTCTGTAGCGCTTCTAAATCAACTCGGCGTCCAAAGTTGCCCGATGCAGAAATGTTATCGATTATGACCTCAGAAGCAATGTCACTTTTTTTTAACTCGAACGACAGACAAAACTGGGGGATGACACGTTCCAAGCTGTTAACACATCTTATGCCAGTGATGTTCACAAAACCCTTGGGAAAAATGATGTAGGTAAAAGTACCGTCCCTGACGACATGAAAATTGTTGATACTTTTTTTTTCTTTCCTAAGCAGCGAGATTCCCAGAGATTTGGTTCCCTCTTCAGTCAACACTATGTGTACTTTTAGGTTGTTAATTACAGGTCCTGTCCGGTTCATGGCTGCTTGGGGAATGGCCAGTACAAGGCATGAATCCTGATATTTAAACAGAACACCTGTCCGACTGTCCTTACGGGAAAGTTGGCAGCAGTGGTGGGAAAAAGCGTATAAAAGTGCGGCAAAAAAAGGGAAATCGTTCAGTTTGACCGTCACAGTCATACTAACTTGAGTGTTGCTCTCTCATTGTAATTGTAACTCGCTTTAAGAAAAAATGGTTGGAAGGAAGAGAACTAAGTTGGCGGCCGATCCTGTTGTTGACAATGAGTTTGTTTCATCTTCTGCCGGAGAATCAGAGCCGGATGACTCGTCTGGGGAGGAAGCTTCGTCGGGGGAAGAGGAGGAGGAAGAAGAGGAGGCAACAGACGAAGACAGCGAAGATTCCGATGGTGAAGATCCGTCGCCGCCGCCGCCGAAAAAGAAGTTAGCGGTTCTCGCTCCTCCTAATGCCGTTCCCAGCACCTCTTCCGCTCCTGCTGTTACTGCTGCTACTGCTGCTACCGCTGTCGCTGTCGTTAAGAAAGTAAAAAAAACTGAGAAGCAAAAGAAGAAGCCAGCGGAGGAGGGAAAGAGTAAGAAGAAGAAGAAGAAAGAAGGAGGTAAAAAAGTTCCATCACTCAAGATATCGAGAAAGACTGGCACTGGCAACGCAGATTATGAAGTCACAATGGACCCTCAGTCTAAGGTGACAGATATGTCTTTGGCGGGCCCAAGGTACAATCGTAACAAGATTCTGCTGGACGAGAGGTACTGGCTTAGGTGAGACAGAAGGAGAAAGATAAGCTTCACCTCAGAACTTAATTTTTTTTTTCCCAGGATTGGAACGGTTCACTACAAGAGTAAAGGCGTCTCGTTTGAGCAGCTCTTTATTGGAAGAGACCCACTCAAGGGTGACCTGACAAAGGATGGGAAGGTCCCAAAACCGTTTCAAATGGTATGCATGCTCATGCTGACGTTCAAAGCGGTTTTTCCCCATACAGTTGTTTTAACTTTTAGAGTCTTCCTCTGAGGTGTCTCGATCCGCTTCGCCGAGGGTGTGCCTTTTTGACCGGACACGACAAAGAGGTCGGAGCTGCTGGCACACCTACTGCTGCACCCACCGCCGCTGCTGGATCTCCCGCTACAACTCTACCGTAGAGAGCGGAGGAGTACGAATCGCCATCACGATTTTCCTGTTGCTGCTGCTTTTTTTTGCTTACGATTTTTCTGCCACTGCTGCTCCCTTTTGCTTCTACTGTTGAATAAATCGATTTCTTCACCAGATGCTTTTTTATTCTACACATACTTCACGTTTATCACATCGTTTTTAAACATTGAGACGACTGCGTCTGTGACAGTAAATAAAATTAGAGTAATCGCCTCAGTTGTTGCCTCCTTAAATTTTAAAGTTAACCCCAAAGTCCCCCCCTGTTCCTTCTTGTGGCAGTGGTAGCCGTTGCATTTATCGGGAGCGAAGTCAAAAGCAAAGAGACAACAACCGCTTTTGTACAGCGCCGGGTTAATCAGAGTTCCCAAATTGTTTGTGCCGATGCCAATGTTGTCAAAAAAGCTCCTGTATTCTCTCGCAAACAGACTTGCCTCCCAGTCGGGATGATACGGCTCCGTTGGAATCGTGATTCCATTCTTTGTCAGGTTAACGTGATTAACACCAAAATGCTGAAAATTGTAGGGATTTTTCCCGGTATTTCCATTGTAAGCAGCGGTGGAAACCATGCCAAGTATAAGCGTCTTTGGCAGACGGTTTGGAAAAAGATTGGCAATTTCAATGTTAGTAGTTCCCGTGCCGTAGTGATGCACAACGATTTCGGTTTTTTTAATGTTGAGCTGAGATGGCTGAGTGAGGGCGAGTTTACTGTGGTGGGCGACTATGGATGAAGCAACTCCAACGTAAGGAACTGCCAGCTTGAGGTCGGAAAGGACAATCTTAAAAGTTTTTGTGGAAGTTGGATGCAGCAGAACAAAATTATCCTTTGCTCGGGTCAGCCTCAAGGTTAAGTTTATGCCTGGAGGAAGTAACCGTTCTGCGTTAAGAAAGTCAGAATGCAGGGGAATATACAGGTCGATTAGCTGTGACTTGGCAATTTCTGCTCTCCTGCTTATGAACCCATCGTTCTGAGAGTCTGGGACGGCAGGAATGGTAGTCGGAGCTACGTAACCCGCCGAACCTTGTGTTCCTGAACCAGCCACAGTTACTTCGGCTTTCGCCCTCTTGACATCGTCAAAATGTGGCGCCTCATCCATCTGAAACATGCTGGCCTGCAATGGTCCAGTTCCAGCAACGGGAGAGTAAGAGAGAATAGTTTCTAGGTAGGATTTGTAGTGAAGATGGCTGTTCTGGAGCTCTGAAATAATCGCTCCATTCACATACAAGTCTGCTGCTTGAAATAGTGAATTTCCGGGCAGATTAACGACCCCAACTCCGTCGGCTTCTGTAATGTCGGTGTTTGGTTCAGCTACTACTTTCATGCGTAAGTACAGTCGAATCTGATTCATTTGAACGTAATAATCCCCTCGAGGTAGGATGTGAAAGTCGTATGGTCCAGCTTGGGACATGGTCACGGGAGGGACATTGATTACGAAAGAATCAGTCATCGAAATTTCTTGTGCGATAGGGCGAAAAAGGTCTGTGGAGTGACTCATGACATCATTTTCCGTAAAAGCTGAAGGGAGAAAAAAAGAGTTTTTTAAATGCGACGACGAGAGAAAAATTGGACTTACCCAACCCCCCTTGCAAATTTTTGCCCAGATTTTCCATCTTTGCTCTTGTAAGATTACAGCTGGGGAAAGGAGGAGCAGATGTTGCCAAGTTTTTTAGCTCAAGTCAAACTCTTAAATAGGGATACGCTTTTGTTTTCTCCTCACTCAACTGGATAACAGGGACATGGAACATTCTCACAGCACAGACGAAGGAGGTGGAGAGGAGGAGGAGGAATCGGGTGGCGGGAACGAAAATGAAGATCAACAACAGCAAATCACAGCTCCAGCAGCTGCTACTGCCTTTGCTTGCACGACTTGCGGTATACGGTTTTCAAGGAGAGCTAATCGCGACAGACACATAAGGTTAGTCCATAACAACATATCAAGGGTATTTGACTGCACATTTTGTGGAGCCTTCTTCGACTCCATTGAGAAGTTGAGACAGCATAGGGAAAGTCATGAACCAAGTACTGGATTCGTGAAAAGAGACAGCGCATTCAGGAAAAGTTGTATAATATACCAAAAAACATATGGGAAAAAAATGTTAACGCTGGAAGATGCTTTCATGGAAGATAAAAAAGACATGACCAATTTGCTCTCATTTCAACTCGCCGAGCGCAAGAGCGCCAAAGTCGGAATAATATACCATGTTGAGTTTGCAAGACTGCAAGTGCAAGGACAGTCTGAAACAGCGGGAGCAGATGGAAATGAGGCTGCAGGAGATGAAGGAGGAGGAGGCGAGGAGGAGGAGAACTCTCAAGACATATCACTAGCAACAGACGCCGAAGAAAGAATATACGAAGTCTGTCTGCGCGCCCCAAGTTCATTAGTGACCATGGCCAGCAATTTTCAAAATGTCATATTTGCAGCACAGCAAAACATTGAGCTTAGAGCAGTAGACTTTGTTGAAAACGGTTCGGGATGGCGACTGAACTGTGTCCTTCGCGCAGACATTGAAATAGGTTCATGTCCCGCTCTGAATGGGAGTTGTGGTTTAGTATCTATTGACTTTCACAAGTCTCTTGACAGAGTGAAAAAATCAAAAGACGTTCAACGCTGCTTTCTACATGCCTGTGCCTTTCACTTTGTTAGATCACAGAATCTGGCAAAACTAAACCGTTACATTAAAAAAAACTTTGTGGTTAAGATTGCTTCACCAGTTAAAGTAGTGGATATTCCACGATTTGAACGGCACAATAGTCACCTTAAATTGAAAATCAATGTGATCTTCGCGGAGGATGATGCAGAGGGGAAGAAAAAAATATATCCGCTCATATTTTCAAAAAGGGTTGATGCCAAGCACCACATCACACTAATTTTGTACAAAACCGAGGCAGAAGGAAAAATATTAAATCACTACGCATACGTTACAAATGTAGACAAGTTTTTACGTTGCTGCTACAAGCGAGGACATAACTACAGTTACGAGAAGTCAATAACTTGTCTGAACTGTTTCACAAAATTTAGCATCCGCAGCAAGACAAAAATGAAACAACATTATGCGCTCTGTCTGAAAAATGAGCCTCAGGCAATCAAGGTTCCTCAAGAGGGTAGCACGGTTCACTTCAAAAACTACGTGAACAAATTTTCCGCCCACTTTGTTGGATTTTTTGATTTTGAATCCTGTCATCGAAAACAAATGTACGAGTGTGACAAATGTTGTAAAGTTAAAGAGGGAGATGAGACTATCTGCCCACACCAAACTCTAGTCAAAGCGGTGCAGGAGCCGATTACCTACTCTTATCTGATTCTTGACCGAAATGAGAAAATAGTGTTCAATAACACCTACACTGGTGAAGACTGTGTAAAAAAGTTTCTCGAGGAACTTATCTCCATAGAAGAAGACCTCCTTGCTGTTTTAAACGCAAACATATTAATAAATATGACTCCAAACGATGAAACCGTTTACCAGGCAGCTACGAACTGTCACATCTGCGAAGAGGAATTAGATGACGATAAAGTGCGTGATCACTGTCACATAACCGGGGATTTTTTGGGAGCAGCTCATAACACGTGCAACTTGCAGCGAGTGGAGCGAAAAACTATCTCCATGTTCTGTCATAATTTGACTGGGTACGATGGACACTTCCTGATGCAGCAGCTTGGGAGCATCGAGGGTGTAAAAAAAATGAACGCTCTACCGTACAACACAGAGCGCTTTCGATGTATTGAAATGAACTCTTTCCGTTTTCTGGATTCCCTATCCTTTCTAAACGCTTCACTCTCTGAACTGATGGAGAACCTGAAGAGAAACAAGCTACATACATTTCCAATTATCGATCAATTGGAAATTTATTCTGCTGAAGACGTTAAAAAAAAGGAATTAATTTTACGAAAAGGTGTTTATCCTTACGAATATGTGACATCTATTCAGAAGCTGGAGAAGACACTTGGGATTCCAGAAAAAAAACATTTCTTTTCATCCCTAACCAATTCCGGAATAAGCGAAGAGGACTATTTGCACAGCAAAAAAGTATTCCAAGATTTCCACTGTTCTAACATGGTGAGTTGCACACACACACACACACACACACACACACACGCACGATTTTTTTTAAAAAATATTTTCTCTTCTTTGTAGGTTGAATATACAGAACTGTACTGCATGGTCGATGCAGCTATACTTGCTGAGGTTGTAACAGCGTTCCGGAAAGTAATACTAACGAACTTTAAACTCGATTGTTGTCACTATATCAGCACACCCCAGCTAAGTTACGACTGTATGCTACTTTTGACTGGAGTGAAAATCTCCCTTCTTCATGACATTGAACAAATTTTATTCCTGGAAAATAACATACGTGGCGGAGTGAGCTACATCAACGAAAGATATTGTGAAGAAGAAGATACGAACGAAAAAAAAGTGGAACTTAAGTTCATTGATGCAAATAATCTGTATGGTCTCGCCCAATGCCAGGCTTTGCCTATCTCTGATTTTAAGTTCTTATCGGAGGAAGAGATAGAGGAGTTGGATTGGTTGAGAATGTCAGATCGACAGAGAACAGGCTACATAGCTGAGGTAGACTTAATTTATCCGGAGCACTTACACGCCGCCCACAGTTCCTTCCCGTTAGCCCCCGAACAACTGGAAGTTACAGACGACATGCTCAGTCCGTACGCAAAAGGTAGGGTTTTTTTCAGTGAAGGCTACGTTTGCCTAACAATTTTTTTTCCGCAGAATGTCATCGGATTCTCAACGGAGGGAAAAAGTACCGAGCTAAAAAACTATGTGCCACCTTCAATAAGCGCGAGCGGTACGTTTTGCATTATGTAAATTTGAAAAAGTATTTAGAATTAGGTCTTAAATTGACAAAAGTACACAGAGTACTCTCTTTTACGCAGTCATTTTTTCTTAAAAAATATGTGAAACATGTCACAAAATTGCGCAAAAATGCTGGATCAGAATTTGAAAAATCACTATTTAAGTTAATGATTAATGCAAATTTTGGGAAATTTATCGAACAAAAACGAAAGTATCTTAACGTAAAGCTGTGCAAGGATGAAAGCGCATGTAAAAAACTAATTGCCAGTCCTCACTTCACTAGCTTCAAAGTTATAAGTGAGGATCTTGTCGCCGTATTTCTTAAACAACATACTGTAACACTCGACCGAGCCTACCCCATAGGTTTCACAATTTTAGAGCGTTCTAAAGAATTTATGTACACTCAGTTTTATCAAGTTATACGCCCCAAATTAGAAGGTAGAGATGTGCAGGTTCTATTCTCTGACACGGACAGCTTTGCCCTGAAAATAACGTCTCTGGCAAACAAAAAAAGCGGAGACGTTTTAGCAGAGTTGAGTGACATATTTGACTTCTCGAACTACAAACCTTCATCACATAACTTTTCTAAACAAAATGCTGGCAAGTTAGGGTTTTGGAAGGATGAGCTTTGTGGCTCAGTCTTTAGCGCTATGGCGGCCATTAGAGCCAAATCGTATGCGATTCTTTGGCGAGATGACGACGATAACCTACAGATACGCAGTAAGTGTAAGGGGGTGACGAGAGGTTACAAGAAAACACTAAATTTTCAAGATTTCAAAAAATGTCTGGAAACAGTAACCTCAACAACTGTAAGTCAGTTTCACATTCGTTCGACTAACCATGTGGTGAAGACCTTAAAAGTTCATAAAACATGTTTCTCCAGTTTTGACGACAAACGGTATCTTATGTCCTGTGGTATACACAGCATTCCTTACGGCAGCAAGTTTGTGGAAGTAACTGAACGGACGAAAAAATGTATCTTTTGTTCATGAAATAAACCGCGTTAAAAAAGCTCCTTTATTCATTCATACACGTGTGTACAATAAGAAAAAGTTTTTGGCTTAAGCGTACAAACCCCAAAACTTTGTCACTCATACATCACAGCGTGAGTAGATGGGCTGACGCTGACACAGCATCAAGACCTTGTTGAATCAAAAAGCGCAAGGAACGTTCTCCGCTGTTGCTGCTGCTGCAGTCAAAGGACATTGGCTGCTGTACGTGAAAGCTTTGGACACACAGGTCCGGCTGAAAGTGGCGAAGGCTCCGAATGTAAGATGTGGGCTCTTTAATTGCTGCGACAGAACACAGCGTAAGGACAAGGGTGAACAAGAATGACGTAGACACAAAGTATCGCGAACGCAAACAATTGGGATCAAATTACTGAACTATAAGCAGGAAGACAATACTGCTGCAGTCCAAATGCAACGAAGCGGCAAAAAGTAGTAGCGCAAAATGTCAAGCACAACATAATATCAAAGCGTCACAATACGCCCTAACCTGAACGCCGTGTTATGACTGAACTGCTGCTGCAAGCAGACTTCCAAGCGCAACGGAGTGGTAAAAAGTAGTGTGTTATACAAGCAGACTTGTAAATTGGTTCGCTACGGTAACATCTGCAAAAGGTGCGAGTGTAGCAACTGGTTCCAAAAGGCAATGACCAAGGAAAGCGGTCGGGTTCTCTGGGTTATTGAAAGCCGCGGGCCAAGGAGGAAGGCCATTACCGTGCATCGAGCAACAGAACGATACAACTCCGGCTTGGGGGTTACTGGGTTCCTGAGAGCCGAGGGAAAGGCAGTGGGAACGGCAGAAAAAACCCTGGACGATTTCGAGACAACAATATAGTCGCACAGGTGCGTAAGTTCAAACTGCCAAAGACTCCATCACCAAGACGAAATAAGGCTTTTTTTCAAAGGGGACGGGAAAGAATTGACTGCAAAGCGTTGCTGACGCAGTCCGAACTGAGAATGATTTTGGACAATGCTGTGCAACATCAGCAAGATTGTTGTGAACAAGCTGAGCATGAAGAAGGTGGTCCCGCAGGAAGGGTCGGGGGCGGCGGCGGCGGGGCCTGGACAATTTCGGGACAACAATATAGTCGCGCAGGTGCGTAAGTTCAAACTGTCCAAGACTCCATCATCAAGACGAAGTAAAAAAGGGGGGCGGGA
>JANYEO010000027.1 GCA_025363025.1 Opitutia bacterium | reverse complement strand
TTTGTTTTCGCTCTTTTAAGGTTAAGTGGCAGTACTGCTTTTTTGGCATGATGATTAATCTGTTTTCCAACATTATCATCACTGCTGCTTAACCCTTTTTCCAGCCTAAGGGTGCTGCACTTCATACTTGAATCGGCCATCAAGGAATGTTTCTTTTTGGGATTGGCTTAAAAATATGCAAATCTTGTTGATTATCTTAAGGTTTGTGAAACTCCGTATTTTTTAGGGTTGCAGACCGGGAGAACACTCTATTCTTGTAGCGGGCATTAGCTTGTGATGCTCACCAGCATTTGTTGATGCAGGCTTTTATATTTAACCCTGTTCCCCTGTTTATATTCCCTATGAATTCTTTAAATGTTGCTCTGCTTAAGCAGTCTTTTTTGCAAGCCCTTGAAAGTCGCCAGTTGCTGGATGCAACGGCTCATACAATGGGTGATACGCAGCAAGAGACTAATAATTTTGATGTGAGTGATTATTTTGATTACCAGGGGCGTTGGGAGCAGGTGCAAGCTATTGCTGAGTCGAATCTGAAGCCGGCGGTTGTTACAGGGGCTGTGGAACTAGCAGCCCATGTGTTGACTGGGGCAGTTCTTTATAAGGTGGGCAGTAAGATGGGGGGGCATGGCAAGGCCTTAGTGATTGCAGGGAGTGCTACTGCTATTGGGGGCTTTGACCTGGAGGCACAGGGGGTGAGGGCTGTGTATGATTATTGTAATAGCTGGGAGCAACCAGAGCTGGTAAATGCAGTGATTGCTGCTGGGAATGGTGGTATTAATGGGGTTGTGTGGGCTGTGAGCACGGTTTTTAACCAGAGTTGTTCGGGTGGGGCGGCTGTAATTGATTTTGTTTATCAAACTGTGGGGACCTCTGCCGAAGTGGCCCAGCAGGCGGATGCGACGTGGAGCACCGTTACAGGGTTAACGGTTATAGATTATAATGTGGGCTACGCTGCAAAGTGGCTATCTAACCATTTTGGCGTAGAGGCCGGGGTGGAAACCGTTTTTAATAATGGGATGAGCGGGGCAAGTGTGGCTAGCTTAGCCGTGTGGATGGGGAGCGTTTATGGGTTATCTAAAGTAGCATATAACCAGCCTAAGGTATTTGCTTATGGGGCCCTCGGTTGGGCTGCAGGGAATAGCTTGCGTAGCCTTTATTTAAATAGCGGAGATTTTATGGAGGCTATTGAGACAGATAGTGAACGCTTGAAGGTTGCAGGGGCCGTTCTAGGAGGGTATGCAGCAGAGCAAGGTAGATTATGGGCCGTAAAAGCCGGGACGGATTTGATGATTTATGAAAATGAGCGGGAAGCGGGGGTGGCAGGCGTAGGGGTGGGGCTGGGGGGTATTAATCAATACTGGCAGGCCTTGAATGTTCCATTCGGAGGAGAGAATTCTTTAGATGTTGCTGGGTATATCTTAAAGGCAAATGGAGCAGAGGCTGTCCAAGGACTAGAAGATGCCGCTGGGTTAATAAACAAGGCCGCTGGAGTGGGTGCTGTTGAAGGGCTTGATGATGTCACTGGGTTAATAAACAAGGCTGATGCGCAAGCGCAAATGAATGGAGAAGCTGGCTTAAATGCACAGTATGCGGCGGCCAATCAGCCGGTATCTTTGCTTGGGGCGACTTTTAAGCGGATAGGGGAGACCCCTTATGTGGGCCGTGGTTTGGCTATCACAGGGCAGGTTCTTAAGTCAGGGCTAAATGTACTACGGATTGATGGGGCCATCCGTATGACTTTAGATGTGTCGGGTGTGGTGTATGGTGCGACCTATCAAGCGTTGTCCTCTCAAGCCTTGAGTGGGGCTGTGCAGGGGGTGAAGGCATTTGTGGGCTTTGCTGCTGATACGCCCAAAGGGAAGTAGGGGGTGAGCCGCTGCAGAATGCATGATTTATGAGTTTTTGGTCGGTTGTCGTTCCTTAAGTACCGTATGTACATTCGTCACTTCGTCCTACAAATTCCTCAAAATCAAAGCATTCTGCAAGCGGCCTCTTAACTCATCTTCCGGGTTGAGAAAGTTATCCTCCTGCCGGCTTTAATGGTGCTTGCGCAAATGCGTAGGTAATATGCCGAGGGCTTCTCTATATTTGGCAACGGTACGACGGGCGACTTTTAGGCTGCCTTCACCCTGGCCTAAGCGGTCTGCGATGACTTGGTCGCTGAGAGGTTTTGCTGGGTCTTCCGCGGCGATGAGTTTGGCGATTTTATCTTGTACGCTTTTAGCTGACACAGATTCCCCTTCATCACTTTGATAGCCCGGGGTAAAGAAATATTTGAGCTCGAAGACGCCATGGGGCGTTTGCACGTATTTGTTGGCGACGGCTCGGCTGATAGTCGTTTCGTGGAGATCGAGTGTGTCGGCAATTTGCTGCATCGTCAGGGGCTTTAACTGAGTGATGCCTTTTTCAAAAAATGATTTTTGGAATTCGAGGATTTTTTCAGAAATGCGGCGGATAGTCTCCTGCCGTTGAGCGATTGAGTGGATGAGGACTTCCCCCGCTTTGATTTTGTCTCGAATGTAGGATTGCTCTTGAGGTAGGAGTGTA
>JANYEO010000023.1 GCA_025363025.1 Opitutia bacterium | reverse complement strand
TCCCTCTCAGCTGTACTGGCGTGGGCTTCGACATTCGGTTGATTTTCAGTCTGTGTTAGATGGCCTTGTAAAGGCGCAAGTCTTTGGAGTCGTTGTGGTCGCTGTTGCTTGTCACGAGGGGCTTTCAACAAAAGGGGGGCCTAGGGAGATCGGACGGGCGGTAACCCGTGCCGTGGTTTCTGGAATGGTGATGATTTTGCTCTTGGATTATGTTATCACCAAATTTCAAATGTAGCCCGTTTACCTTTTCGCTTTATAACCTAAAACTTTTTTATTTCACCTGTGTCACTTATCCCCTTAAAAAAACGTGCAGCCGTATCGGTTGAGGTAAAGGGCTTATCTAAGCACTATGAAGCTCGGCCTATTTTTCAGAACTTAACTTTGCGGGTAGAGCCTGGGGAAATTTTTGTTTTGATGGGGCCTAGTGGGGCCGGGAAGAGTGTTTTTTTGAAAACATTAATGGGGCTTGAGGCTCCGGATTCAGGGGTGGCCCTTGTTGATGGGCGAGATGTTGCAGATCCTGAGACCCGTATGCATCACGTCATGGGGGTGGTATTTCAGGCGGGGGCGCTCTTTAACTCGATGAGTGTCTTTGATAACCTGGCCCTCTACCCTCGTGAGCATAATTTGTATACAGAAACCGTTTTAGAGCAAAAAGTACGACGTATTCTAAAGCTACTCGCGATTGAGCATGCAGCCGATTACGACCCCTCTGCCCTTTCCGGGGGGATGAAAAAACGGGTAGCCATTGCCCGTGCTTTAGTCATGGAGCCTCAGTTGCTCCTTTATGATGAGCCCACGTCTGAGCTCGACCCCGAAACAGGTGCCATGATTGCCGAGATCATCGCCACGCTACGGGAGGAGATTGGCGTTACGAGTATCGTTGTTTCGCATGATATTCATATGGCCTTAGCCGTTGCCGATCGTATTGGTATTTTAATGGACGGCGTTTTGCGTACTCTTGGCACCCCTGCGGAGCTTCGCCAATGTACGGATCCTCGTATCCAGTCTTTTCTTAACCCTAAGATTAATCCAAAGAACCCCCGTTTTCGCTGCGAATAACTTTACTATTTACCGCTATGTATACCGTTCAACAATCTATTCGGGTAGGTCTATTTTTTGTTTTTGGCCTTTTGCTTATTTGGACACTGCACGAGACGCTCTCTGGGCGGGATGGTGCATTTAGTTCTAGCGGCTATGCACTCGAAGTGGTTTTTGATGATTTACAACAGCTCACCGCGGGGGATGAAGTCCGCTTAGCGGGTATTCGTGTCGGGCAGGTTGGGCAAGCAGAGTTAGTAAGGGGGCAGGCCCGCGTTACATTGCAAATCGATGAAGCCGTTAAAATTCCCCTGGGTTCTCTGGCCACTATTACGACCGCCGGCCTTTTAGGGAATAATTATATCGCCATTCATCCGGGGGAGGGGCCTGGCTTTTATGCTAAAGGGGAGCGCTTGCTTACGAAAAAAACAATGGATTTGAATGCAGTGGTTGCTACCTTTGGTGATGTGGGGGACAAACTCGCTAAAGCTTTTGATGAACTTAGTGGCACGGAGGGCGAGCCTGGTCTTTTTAAAAACCTCAATCATTTACTGTCCGATAATCGCGCACGGCTTGATAATGTGATTGCTAATTTAGACGATATCACGACGAAGGTTAATCTCGGGCAGGGGACTCTCGGGCTTTTGGTCAATGATCATGCTCTGTACGATCAAATTTTAGAGGCGGCAAAAGGCCTTCAATCCCTGGGGGCCTTAACGACGGATGCACGCGGGCTCATTACCGATATACAAAACGGTGAAGGCGTACTCGGGGTTTTAGTAAGCGATCCTGTAGCTGCCACTGCTTTAAAACGCACCTTAAGTAATTTAGCTACTTTTACGGATAAGCTCAATAGCGACAAAAGCACCTTGGGTCGTTTAGTGACGGATGACACGCTTTATCTGCGGGCAGAGCAAGTTCTCAGTAAGGCTGATAACGCCTTGGGCTCCATGACCGATAGCGCTCCGCTTTCTGCCTTAGGCGTCGCTGCAACGGCTCTTTTTTAAATGAGACCACTATCAGAATACCTTTCTTTTGAGTTTTTGGTCGGTTGTTGTTCCTCGAGTGCCTTAGCGCACTCGTCGCTCCGTCCTACAAGTTCCTCAAAATCAAAGCATTCTGTAATCGATTTCTAAATGATGCTTGAAGGCTTTATCGGATGTTAACATCACAGCCCCCCCTTGTTTTGCCTGCTGGGTTTTTCCCGAAAGGCGTTGTCTGGGCGACCGGCTATACGGGGGATCCTCATTTACCTTTATATCCGGAAGAAGCCGCTCATCAGGCGCAAATGGGCCTTGGGCGCCGTACGGAGTTTGCCCTGGGGCGTTCACTGGCACGGGCAGTATTGGCGCAGTTAAGTATTCAGCATTTCCCTTTGCTGATTGATACTGCGAGTGGGTCCGCTATTTGGCCGCAGGGAGTCGTTGGGGCCATTACGCATAGCAAAGGGTTTGCGTTAGTCGCGGCAGCTCCGGTTTCTTTAATGAATGGATTAGGCGTGGATATGGAGTTATTAGGGCGGCTGCGGTCTATTTTGTGGTCCCGTATTTTAACGCCTGTTGATTTAGCTTGGTTAAAAACGCAGCCTGTTCCCCAGCAAGCGGATTTGGCTACCCTCATCTTTAGTGCAAAAGAAGCTTTTTATAAGTATCAATACCCGCTTACTGGCCGCTGGCTGGGCTTATTAGATGTGTCAATGAGGGTCAATCTCAAGGCTGCTACTTTGCATCCTTTTTCAGATCATTATGACCTGGGTAACCCCATCGGGCGCTTTCATATGACCGCAGAGCGTGTGCTGACTGTTTTTTAAAGTCGCC
>JANYEO010000233.1 GCA_025363025.1 Opitutia bacterium | reverse complement strand
AAAGAAACCACGCAAGCCTGCGAAGATTTCTAGACGATCGGTGCATTGATACCCAACACCACCGAAGAGCTGACCAGCTAACATAACATTGGTTTTTTTATTGGTTTTGCTTTCGCCAAGAAAAACATTGCCCGTATCATCCTGCGCAACACTAGAAACATGATTGTCGTAGCTCAATATATTTAAACCAATACCAGCACCAAGGTACCAGCGCATTTTCTCTACCCACTTCCACTCAGACCAGCCTTCCATAGAACCATGATAACGATAGTTAAGCATCAATGGCACCATATCTACTTTTACAGTACGCTGTTCTGTCCCAACCATCGCATACGATGCACCAGGAATTAATGCACCTTTGCTATCAACAGTAGAAGTACCAGCACGGGCATTAGCTTTTTCATGGAAGTAGCTTAACTCAAGCTCAACAGCATGGCCTTTGTGCTCAGGAGCCATAGTGTCTTCTTGGTTAAAGAAGTGGCCCAAACGGACGGATGCCCCATAACCATTAAACTTATGAGCATGAATGGAGCTCACAGAAAGATCTGTATATAAGTTATCATAGTGAGGGAGGGACCAATCACAGCAAGCGCAAGAAGCACTACTTGAAGTAGAGGCAGCAGCCGGAGCAGTTGCGGTAGCAGGGGCAGCATCTGCCCAAGCTAGGGTAGCAACACTCAAGGTACCGATAAGCGTCGCAAAACGTATAAGGGATTTCATATAGGGTAAAATAGAGGGGTTAGGAGGTATACTAAGAGTTAATTATTCTGAGTTAGTTTAGATAGGGAACAAACGACGATACTCATCGGCAAAAGTCTGACGAGGGCTTGGGCCTGTTGCAGGGTCATTGTACAAGTCTGCATTGAAGTTAGGATTAGTGACAGCCGTCGTCCCTGAACCCAAACTCCCAACGGATACAATTTGATTAGCGGCAGCGAACGTAAACACGCCAAGGCCTCCACTTGTTACAACGGGAATCCATGATTTAAGAGCAATTGTAGACTGCCCAGATGGAGACGTGCTATCACTATCTGCCCGAAATTCAAATACAGCAGGCCCACTCATCTCAACTTCACCTTTCATGGAACCAGGTGTCGTTACAGTTATCGCTGCTCCAACTCCTGTGCCTGCACCATTGAGTGTAGTTAATAGAGGAAAGCCAACGTGTGCCCTAAAACCAGGGGCCATATGTGTCTTAGTGCCACTAACACCTGCTGGGACACCAAAATCGCAAACTTCCATATTAACAGGAGCACCGTGAATACCTGACGCCCCGGCCATCAAAGTGCAAGTGCCGACGACAGGCGAAGCCAGTGCAACACCAGATCTAATGGTTAATACGCCGTCTGTTAAGGTAAATTTAAAATGACCTAAATCATCTGGAGAAGATGAAAGCACCATGCTCCCGGTACCAACAGCTGTAGTCAGCTGAAAAGAGCTCCCGCCAACAGGCGTAAACTCGCCATTTAAAGTGCAAGCTGCCGAAAGCGTAGTCTCAACAGTGCAAGGAACACCAGACAGCAAGGCCCGGTTTTCTAGAACTTCGGGTTGAAGTTTTTTCATAAGGGAATAATTAAGGGGTTAATTGAAGGGTAGGTTAAGGTATTTGAATTTACACCGGTTCTTCGAGGGTTAAACCAATGTAGCGTTAGATTTAAGATTCCTTACCTCCCCCTGTCAAGTCCCTTTATACTTTTTAAAAACCAATAAGTTGTAAATTAAAAGCAAAAAAAATTTCCAGTAAATCTAAATGACCCAATCAACCGCCCTACGGCTAAAGCCTTCGGGCAACAGCGCGTGGCAAAGCCACAATTAATAAAAAGAAGAGACTGCTTTAGAATGCTTTGATTTTCAGATGATTACGAGCGAGGCGCACGTAAGCCTACTAAAGGTAGGTGCGTACGCCGAACGCAGTAAGGGCTGAAAAGCATGCATTCTACAGCAGTCTCTTTTTGATGGAAGCTATCTGGTCACGTATCTGCGCCGCCTTCTCAAACTTCAAATTACGGGCCGCTGCCAACATCTCTTCTTCCAGCTCCGCTATCACTTGTCCAATCGCCGCATCCCCCTTGGCCTCAAGCAAAGATATCGGATCCGCCTTCACGGGCTTAGCCACCTGCATACTCTCCTCCAATGCGCGGTGGACCCGTTCTGGGGTAATAGAATGCAGGATATTATGAGCCAGCTGCTTTGCCCGCCTAGCCGCAGTCGTCTCTAGCGCTGCCGTTAAGGACTTCGTTAAAACATCCGCATACAAAAGCACCCGCCCCCGCTCGTGCCGGGCCGCCCGCCCTGCAGTTTGGATGAGGCTTGTCTCACTCCGCAAAAAGCCTTCTTTATCCGCATCTAATATCGCAACCAAGGCCACCTCAGGCAGGTCCAACCCTTCTCGAAGCAAATTCACCCCGACCAGCACATCAAAGCCCCCACTACGCAAACGGCGGAGGATGTCTACTCTATCCAGCGCGGTAATATCCGAATGCAGGTACTCAACGGCAATGCCGGCTTCCTTCAAATACTCCGCTAAGTCCTCACTCATCCGCTTAGTAAGGGTTGTAACCAGCACCCGCTCTTTCGCCTGGACTGCTTTTTGGATTTCTCCCAAAAGGTCTTGCACCTGGCCTGCCAAGGGGCGTACCTCCATCACTGGGTCCAAGAGGCCCGTAGGCCGCACAATTTGCTCTGCCACAACAGTTGATACCCCTAGCTCGTAAGGGGCGGGCGTTGCGGAGACAAACACCGTCTGCCCCGTAACTTCCGTAAACTCCTCCGGCTTCATCGGGCGGTTATCCAGGGCAGACGGCAGACGAAAGCCAAACTCCACCAAACGCTCCTTCCGTGCCCGGTCTCCAAAATACATCCCACGGATTTGCGGCACCGTCACATGGCTTTCATCAATAAAGGTAAGGAAGTCCTTCGGAAAAAAGTCGATCAAGCACCCCGGGCGCTCCCCCGCTGGCCGCCCACTTAACGGGCGCGAGTAATTCTCTATCCCACTGCAAAAGCCAATCTCCTCCAAAAGCTCCAGATCATACTCCGTCCGCATACGAATGCGCTGGGCCTCTAGCAACC
>JANYEO010000208.1 GCA_025363025.1 Opitutia bacterium | reverse complement strand
ACATATTGGGAGAAAACGTTGCGACGGCCCTGGAATTATGCAGTGCAGACGGGTTATTGTAAGCCTCAGCTTTTAGATGATACCCCTGAAGATGGTACGTTGGCGCAAGCAGCTAGGTGGGCTTTCATTAATTCTAATATTGGCTGTGGGGTGGATGTGCTTTTTGGAGGGGGGACGCTGGTTTTTGAAACTCAGGCAGGGCGCGGGCAGTTAGTCCCTTCCTTTTTAGATAAAGTGCACCCAGAATGGTTTACAGAAGCGGTTATCCCCTTGCAATGGGCGGGGGATTATACCCGAGACCCGCATGGATTGTGGTATGGGGCTGTTTTTTCTAGCTATGGGATTATTTATAATAAGGATAGTTTGGCCAAAGCGAGTTTTCAAGGAGTGCCTAAGCATTGGGAGGTATTGACTGATAAGCGTTTTTTTGGCCAAGTAGCCCTTACGGACCCAACAAAAAGTGGAGCAGCCAAAAAAGCTTTTGAACTTATTATCCAAGAACAAATGCAGTTGGCCGAGGCTGATTTGTTAGCTGCAGGGGTGCCCGCTGCAGAAGCGGAGAAAAAAGGGGTTGCGGAAGGTTGGCTTCGTGGGTTGCGGGTCTTACAAAAAATGGCCGGAAATGCCCGTTATTTTACGGATAAAAGTACAAAACCGGCTTTGGATGTAGCGGCAGGGGACTGTGCAGTTGGGGTGATTTTGGATTGCTATGGGCTGGCCCAGCAACAGAACATCATCGACCGAGGTGGGGCGGACCGTATGGGCTTTGTCCTTCCTGACAAGGGCTCTACCCTTGAGCCGGACCCTATTGGGCTTTTGCGTGGGGCCCCGCATCCGGAGCTTGGCAAGTTATTTATAGAATATGTCCTCTCTGTTGAAGGTCAAAAAATATGGGCTTATAAAACGGGTGCTCCGGGTGGGCCACAGCGTTATACGTTGCGACGTTTGCCTATTCGCCGGGATCTTTTTACCCCTGAGCATCGCCCTTTTCGGGTAGATATTGACCTGGATCCTTATGCAGACCCTAACCGCTATATTTACCATGCGGCGTGGACTGCGCCTATTTTCTCCACTTTGCACATTGTAATCAAGTCCCTTTGTATTGACCCGCATATGGAGCTTCAAGCAGCGTGGGCCGCTATTTTGGAGGCAGAGAGTGAGGGCCGTACCCAAGCGGCTGAAGCGGCTCGCTTGATCATGGAGGATTTAACCGGCCTTTCTTACCGCACGGTTAAAGGCTCTTTTACTGAGACTATGACAGAAGGTACGCCTTTGCAGGCAGTAACCACGCAGGCTGCCTTGGCTAACCGTTTTGCAGAACAGTATCAAAAAGCAGAGCGCGTCGCACGCGGAGAATAAAGGGGATGATTAGGGCATTTATCGTTATAATGAGATTTAGCATAAATTGTGCATTATAGGTGGACAAGTAGTGAGCAGGTGTTTAGTGTAGGGTAGCTTTTTGGTTTACGTGGTGCATCTTTTTGTGGCTAGGTTATCCAAGCAAAGCTATTTAATCCCCCCACTATTAGCTCCTTATCATGCCCTCAAGTGCTGTTAAGAAAACACCGACACGTACGGTTTCTGAAAAAACGCCTTTGATTGTGGCTGCTAAAGCGGCCCCCAAGGGAGCTGCTATGCGTGCGCCTTCCAAAAAAACGACAAAACCTAGTCAAGAGTTGCCCCGGATCGGAACCAGTAGCAAAGCGAAAGCATTGTTAGCGCAAACGGTATCTCGCCGTACGCGTACAACAGAAGTGCCTTTGATAGAGCCTCCTAAAAAAGACAAAAAAAAGGAAGCGCCAGTGAAAATTTTGAAGACGGTTAAGGCCGTAAAGCCTGCAACCCCTTCGAAAGGTGTGGCAGAAAAAGTAAAACCCGGTGCCGCTATTAAAAAGATGCCCGTTAAAACAACGGCAAAGGCAGCGACTACTGTATCAAAAGGGGCGACCTCTAAAACAAGCCCTGTTAAAAAAAGTATAGCCAAGCCAGTCGTAGACTGTTCAAACCAGGTCGCCGGTAGTACAAAAAAAGCAGGGGCCAAGAAAGCCGTTACGAGCACAGCTAAAGTTGTTAAAAAAACAGTAGAAGGCAAAGTGCATACAGCTGAGACGCAGTCTGATTTTTCTAACATGAAAGAGCGCTATCAAATAGCCGAGCAGGAAGACTCTTTTAGTTTACGCCGTTTCGCAGAAACCATCGTGGATGGCTTAGCCGTTAATTTAGGGATGGAAAAACAACTCCTCCAATGGCTTTTAGCTGATAGAGAGAAGTTAACCCCCACCCGGTTAGCGCATATCGATCATTTTATGCGCGCAGCCAAGCTAAGCCCGGAAACTGTTTTAGATGCCCATGGCCAAACCCCTAAAATGATTGCCGCAGGGCATAAACACAGGGGGTTAATGGAATTATTAGAGCACATGTATTAGCCCGTTGCGGAATGCTTTTATTTTGAGTTTTTGGTCGGTTGTCACTCCTCAAGTACCGTCTGTACATTCGTCGCTTCGTCCTATAAATTCCTCAAAATAAAGGCATTCTGCATCCGGGCTAAAGGCGATACTGAGATTGTTACTTTTATTAATCAGCCCGCAGGCAACAGGTCGTAGTCAATTGAAATATTAGTATCGTGGTTAGGGTAGGGGCAGCGGACGCGGTAGGGGACGTTATTGTAGGTATCTTCCACGTAATAAGTCACGGTAGAGCCTGAGATGCGTGGGAGGGCAATTTCACTAATATTGAAGGGCCCTAGTAGCGGGCGAGCGAGGATGGTAGCGTCTTCCACCATTTCATTTAAAGGAGGGGTTGCGTGATAGCGGGTTTTAAAGGAGCTGGGGTTGTCAATAACGTCGTAGAGAACCCCTGTGAAAAGAAAGTTAGCTACTTGGCAGTAAATTAAGAGGTGGTCTTTATGTAAAAGCGCTG
>JANYEO010000195.1 GCA_025363025.1 Opitutia bacterium | reverse complement strand
CGCTTCCCTTCATCATAGCAAGCCCGTGGGCCAATAGGGTTCACATTGCCACGGTAGGCTTCGCCCTGGGGGTGCACATCGGGGTCTCCATACACCTCAGAGGTAGAGGTTTGCAAGATCCTCGCATTCAGGCGCTTGGCTAGCCCCAGGCAGTTGATCGCCCCTAGGACATTGGTCTTAATGGTCTTAATGGGGTTGTGTTGGTAGTGAATAGGAGAAGCAGGGCAGGCAAAGTTGTAGATTTGGTCTACTTCTACGCGGAAGGGCTCTGTTACATCCCAACGCATGAATTCGAAGTTTTTATGATCTAGCAGGTGGGCAATGTTGGCGCGCCTACCCGTAAATAGGTTGTCGAGGCAAATGACTTCATGGCCTTGTTCAATTAATCGATCGCAAAGATGGCTGCCTAAAAATCCGGCGCCGCCGGTAACAAGAATACGCATAATAAAAGAAGGTAATGAATTGGGTATTATTTGCTATAAATGAAGTTAAGCCAAATTTTAAAATGAAGCAAAGCGAATTTGCGAGGGTTTTGAAAAGTGTGCTACTGTGTTAATGCAGTGGTACACTTTCTGTGCGAAAAACTGTACCACCATGCTAGTATGCTGATACAGTTTAATAGGAGAAAACTGTACCAACACGTTAACACAGTAGCACACTTTTTTTGGAAAAGGTGCAAGCTTGACCCTAATCGATCTTTTGTTAGGCTATACTTGATTCTCATTTATGTTTTATGAAACCTGAAACCCTTTTCTCAAAAATTATAGCTGGTACGATTCCAGGGAAAATAGAGTATCAGGATGATCTGTGCGCCGTCTTGCACGACATTCGTCCCCAGGCCCCCGTTCACCTGCTCATTATACCTAAAAAAATCATCTCCCGTATAGCCCTGGCCACTGAGGCCGATGCGCCTCTCTTGGGTCATTTGATGCTCGTGGCTCAAAAAATGGCTGATAAATTAAGCCTTCAAGAAGGCTTTCGTCTGGTCATTAATAATGGGCGTCATGCAGGAGAAAGCGTGCCACACCTGCATATTCACTTGCTTGCGGGGAGGCCGCTCACTTGGCCCCCCGGCTGAGAGATAGGATTCAGAACTCCTTGCTTTTCAGCGCTTACGTTGTTGTCGCTTCCTCGAGTGCCTTAGCACACTCGGTCGCTCCGCCTAGTAATCATCTTAAAATCAAGGGGTTCTGAATCCTATCTCTGTGTTCTACGTAAATTCGTGTTTGAAGGTTACCCTAATGCTTGCTTGGCGGCGGTTACGAGGGCTTGCAGATGTGCTTCAAGTAGGGTTTCGTCTGGCCCTTCTATTAAGAAGCGAAGTTTATTTTCTGTCCCGGAGTAACGTATAAGGAGGCGACCTGTTTGACCTAAAGCCTTTTCGGTTTCTTTGCAAAGCGATTGAAATTCAATGAGTTCCGTGAGTGGCCGCTTGGTTTTGACGGGCAGGCTCAGTTGCTTTTGAGGGAAGAGGGGGATTAGGGCGTGTAAATCCGCCAAAGACTTGCCCTGTTTTTTTAGAAATTGTAAGACCTCTAGAGCAGCAATGAGGCCGTCTCCACAAGGGGATATTTGAGGGAAGATATAGTGTCCGGAAGACTCCCCACCCAGGGTGCTGCCTGTACTTAAAAGGGCGTGAAGCACGTGACGGTCTCCTACAGCTGTGCGGATAACATGGCCCCCAGCTTGTTCGATGGCCTGGTCTAGCCCACCGTTGCTTTGAACCGTGGTCACTAAGGTTTTGGCTCCGAGGGTGTCAGCTTTTAAGGCTGCAAGGCCTAAGGCACCTAAAAGCACTTCCCCGGGGATGCTTTTGCCGGCTGCATCTACGCATACCAGGCGATCTCCATCCCCATCGTGGGCAAGGCCTCCGTCTGCCTTATGCTTCAAAACCGCTTGGGCTAAGGCTTCAGGGTGTTCACTGCCAACGCCTTCATTAATATTAATACCATTGGGTTGGTCGCCTATTTGGATAAGCTTTACCCCGGCATGGCGCAGTACGGCTGGGCTGGTGAGATAGGTGGCTCCATGGGCAGTATCTAAAACGAGTTTGAAGCCCGTGAGCACTCCGGTTGGTATAAGGCCTTGGGCAAAAGCTGTGTACGCTGTGACTGCATCGAAGGTAGGGAGAGAGAGGGTCTCTTTGCCAAAAGGCGCTTTGGGGGCTTGTTCGATGAGGGCTTCGATAGCCGCTTCTGCTTCAAGCGTTAGCTTAAGGCCTTGGTTATCAAATGGCTTTAGGCCATTATCGCTAGCTGGGTTATGGGAGGCGGTAAGGGCAATGCCGCCGGCTGCGTTTAACTTTTTAATACAAAAGGCGATGCCTGGGGTAGGGGCAATGCCCAGATCTATGACGGTTGCCCCTGAGGCCATCAGCCCTTGGGCGAGGGCCTGGGTGAAAAGTATGCCTGACTCACGTGTGTCGCGGCCAATAAGGATAACGGGTGATTTTTGGTTTTGTTGAATGTAAGTACCTAATGACCAACCAAATTGGTGAATAAAAAGCGGGTTAATAGTGTCGCCTCCTACGGGGCCACGGATACCATCGGTTCCAAAATAGTGCATGGTGGAGAAGGTGAGAGGTCCTTAGAATCTTGACAATATAAAAAGGGTGTTAAAAGAGTGTATTTGAGAAAGAAAAATAAAGATCAAAAGGGTCGTTTTAGGGGACTTGGAAAAATTATTTTTCTATGATAGGAAAAAGTGTTGACGCCCCTTCGGTCACCTCTCAGCGTACGGATCCTCCTGGCCTGGATGGGCCGGGGGAGTGTCTGTATGTAAGCCCTTGTAGCTCAGTTGGCAGAGCGCGTCCTTGGTAAGGACGAGGTCGGCGGTTCAAATCCGCTCGAGGGCTCCATGAAGTGCTCCTTTACTCATAACCAAACCCATATATCCATGGCCAAAGAAACCTTCGCAAGAACAAAGCCGCACGTCAATGTAGGTACGATCGGCCACGTCGACCACGGAAAGACCACGCTGACGACCGCTCTCCTTAAAGTCCAATCGGACAAGGGGCTCGCTCAATTCAAGTCTTATGCCGATATCGCCAAAGGCGGTACCGTCCGTGACGACTCCAAGATCGTAACCATTGCTATTGCACACGTAGAGTACGAGACCGTTGGTCGTCACTACGCTCACGTTGACTGTCCAGGTCACGCTGACTTCGTCAAAAACATGATTACCGGTGCTGCCCAAATGGATGGCGCCATTCTCGTGGTTAGTGCCGCAGATGGGCCTATGCCTCAAACGCGTGAGCACATCTTGCTCGCCCGTCAGGTAGGGGTGCCTAAGATCGTTGTATTTCTTAATAAAGTCGACCTCCTCGACGATCCAGACCTTCTGGAACTCGTTGAAATGGAAGTGCGCGACCTCTTAACCAAATACGGTTATGATGGCGATAAGACCGTAGTTGTTCGTGGAACCGCTCTGGGCGCCCTCGAAGGCAAGCCAGAAGGCGTGCAATCCATCGACAACCTCTTGGCTGCTGTAGATGCCGAGATTGACGAGCCTATTCGTGATACCGAAAAAACCTTCCTTATGGCGGTTGAAGACGTCTTCACGATCACTGGTCGTGGAACGGTTGCTACCGGTCGTATTGAGCGTGGACGTGTTAAAGTCGGCGAAGAACTCGAAGTTGTCGGGCTCGTTGATACCAAAAAGACAGTTTGCACTGGGGTTGAAATGTTCCGCAAGTTGCTCGACCAGGGTCAAGCCGGCGATAACGTGGGGATCCTTCTGCGCGGTATTGACAAAGAAGGCATCCAGCGCGGTCAAGTATTGGCCAAGCCTGGAAGCATCAAGCCTCATACCGAAGGTAAGGCCGAAATTTACATCCTCACCAAAGATGAAGGGGGCCGTCACACGCCGTTCTTCAACGGCTACCGTCCTCAGTTCTTCTTTGGCACGGCTGACGTTACCGGTGTGGTTCAGCTACCTGAAGGCATGGAAATGGTTATGCCAGGCGACAATATTAATGTCACCTTGTGTCTCCAAAAGCCGATTGCTATGGAAGTGGGCCAACGTTTCGCCATCCGTGAAGGGGGCCGTACGATTGGTGCCGGCCGGGTAACCGAGGTTTTGAAATAACCTTTTAGCTCAAGCGTGGGCCGGAAATCCGTTAAATGGTTTTCGGCCTACCTGCTTAACCCCCCTTTCTGTATTAGGAGAATAGCTCAATTGGTAGAGCACCGGTCTCCAAAACCGTAGGTTGTGGGTTCGACTCCCTCTTCTCCTGCCATTTTAAAAATCCATGACAAATCCATTCCGTAAGATTCGCCTCTTCTATAGCGAAACCGTACTCGAGCTTAAAA
>JANYEO010000182.1 GCA_025363025.1 Opitutia bacterium | reverse complement strand
GGGCTATAATAGGATAAAATCGAGCCCGCACCCACTCCAAGAGCTGATTGCGGGGAGTAAAAATTAAGTTAGAAGTGGGCCCCACAAACCCATTTAATAATAAGGGGTCGAATACCTGACGCTCGCATAATAAAAACTCATACAAAGGAAGCACCCAATGAGACAATAGCCTGGAAACACCGAACTTCGCATCATCCATGGCTGCCATATGCCAATTTGTCCCCAACAAAATAGTTTCGGGGGTTGCAACCGGCACTCCCGGGAAACGGCCATCAGGGGTTTTCAATAAGGCCAACCCCTGGATGAATTTAAAAAAATCAAGTGGGTCAATATAACGAGTGAAATTCTCACAAGGCCGATCCGCAATCCAATTATCTAATTGCGAAAGAATAAACATATTGCTCAAATCAATTATCCCCAGGCGAACGCCCCTTGCTTCACATAAGGCAATTAATCGATGAAACAAACCGGGCGACTGAACCCTGATGCACTCCCGTATGATGTGTACTCGGCCCCCCTCAACTGCCTCTTTTAAGCGTTGGTAATAGACGTCTGGTATATTGCCTTCCACCCAAGCCTCTAACTGCACCTCCTTCAATGTGTAACGAACATCCACAGATGCCTTTGCCTTTTGCCTTTTTATAATTTCCTTTATCAAAAAACGAATAAGTTTATGGGCCTCACAAATGATATGTAATCGATGTTGGTCTTCCCAAGCTAAAGGCTCTCCTCCCGCTTTAAAACGCTGAATCCAATCATTGACATCCGCTGCTGTCATAAGCGTCTGATAATCCTCCACAGACGTGCTCATACGGAGTAAAAGCTTTTCCAAAGCATTGCAAAAACAGATAACCGCGTCTTGATCAACCAATACAAGATCAGAAAAATGATCCTCAAACTGCATAAAGGTAAACCAGGTGCGCAAAAACCCTACCCCCACATAAGCCAACGGCATCATCGGCCGGGCTGCAGCATTAACATTATTTGCACCCCGCAAGTTAGTTAACACCTGATCATACAGCATCGGTGCATGCTCAGGGAAGAGCTCATTCGGCCCTACCCACGAATCCCCGATAAAGGGATCTAAAAATCGAGCCATCACATCATCAACAAGGGAGTGAGACTTAAAAGGAGGCTCTGGGATGTAGCAACCACTCGTCCTCAAAACCACGGGTAAACCTAACTTAGCTTCACTGGATTCTAATTCCAAATACCTCCAAGCTTCCTGCAGCGTATCCGTTAACGGCGTTGGCTGGGAAAACCCCGAAATAATAAAAATGCTTAGGAATAACCCAAAGCATACAAAAAACTTATTTAATGACCTCATTGTAACAAAAGACCCAGAGGCAATAGAGAAGCAAAACGCCCGTCAAACTAAAATTTGCATTTAATTTCGCAAAGTCAATAAGATCTCAGGGCAACCACGGTATAATACAGCCAGCCCGCTTATAATGCTATAAGCAGGCTGGTGGAGAAAGCCCTTAAAAGGCCTTCGCTTAAGTTAACAGCAACTAAGCTGTAGCCGGGGCCTCAGGAGCAAGGGCCGTAGCGGCAACTACCACTTTGGCAGCAGCAGCAACTTTAGCTACCTTGGCTTGAGGGACAAAGCGCTTTTCCTTTACCTTGGTAGCGCTCTTGCCTTGGCGATCACGCAGATAGTAAAGGCGGGCACGCATGGCCACACTCTCGCGCTCAACTTCGATCTTAGCGATAGAAGGGGAATGCGAAGGGAAAACACGCTCTACCCCTTCGCCATGGGCGATGCGGCGAACGGTGAAGGTTTCATTCAACCCACGTCCTTTGTGGGCGATGACAATTCCTGCAAAAATCTGAATACGCTCTTTGTCGCCTTCGACAACACGCATGTGGACTTTTACGCCATCACCCACTTTGAAGTGAGTACGGCCTTCCTGGAACTGTTTTTGCTCTATGGCTTCAATAATTTGGCTCATGATTATGTCTTACAAAAGGTCTGGACGGCGCTGGGCCGTTTTCTTCCGCTGCTCTTCAAGGCGCCAGGCCTCAATTGCCCCGTGATTTCCAGAGAGGAGTACAGAAGGTACCCCTTTTCCCCTGAATTCCACCGGGCGTGTATACTGCGGAAAGGAAAGGAGGCTGTTTCTGAAGGAGTCATAGGTCAAGGATTTTTCTTCACCTAATACACCTGGAATTTGCCGAGAGAGGGCATCGACGAGAACTGCGGCCGGAAGCGTCCCATTTGTGAGGACATAATCCCCTATTGAGAGCTCAATATCCACGTATTCATCCCGGATGCGTTGGTCTATCCCCTCGTAATGACCACTTATCAATATCAAATGGTCTTCTAGGGCCAGGCTCTGCACCCGCGGAGTTTTTAGCACTTCCCCATCTGGGCACAAGTAAATGACTTTAGAACCCGGCTTCCTAAGCGCCTCAATAGCAGCAGAGAGGGGCTCAGGCTTCAGAAGCATACCAGGGCCACCACCAAAAGGGCGGTCATCTACTACCCGGTGCTTGAAGTCCTCGCTATAGGCGCGCAAATCATGGACACCTAGGGCTACCTTCCCCGATTCTATCGCACGGCCAATAATGCTCTCCTGCAAAAAGCCAGTGAGCATACCCGGGAAAAGCGTGATAATATCGATTCTCATTCAAAGAAAAAAAACCGAATATAGACTTAAAAGCACTATACTCGGTTTTTTAACTAAGGCTTAGCTTTAGAGGCCAGCCCCAATACTTAAGCTGTAACGGGCGCGGCCAAAGCTTCTTTACGCGCTTTTTTAATAAGGTCTCCCGCTGTATCCGTGGCTTTAGCGCCAACTGAGAACCAATAATCGGCCCGGGCGACGTTAATAACAAAAGCAGGGTCTTTACCCCGTGCTTGAGGGTTGTAATGCCCAAGGGACTCCACAAAGCGGCCGTCACGACGGTTAGTCGATTCTGCTACTACTACGCGATAAACGGGCGAGTGGGCGGCTCCGCCGCGTTGTAACCGGATCTTAAGTGCCATAATACGTTCGTACAAAAAAAGTGTTTTTCTGATTAACTCCAGAGCCGCTGAGAAAAACGCCCAAGCAAAAGACTGTCAAGCGTCTTCCTGCAAAGTTTTTAAAGAGGATCATTATTTGAGAATAGGTTGTTAAGTAACAACCCATAGAAAACGAGGATCGTGTATGGAAATTCAACCTTGTATTTCCCTTGACGCCGTTTTACTGAAAGCCTGTTGTCTATAGCAACACAAACGCATAGGTGCAGAAAAAAGGCGGCTATGCGAATAATGAAATACATCACTTTTAGAAAGGTATATTATGTTACGAGCCGGAATAGTAGGTCTGCCAAACGTAGGGAAGAGTACGCTTTTTAATGCTTTAACGCGCTCGCGCAAAGCAGAAGCGGCTAACTACCCCTTTTGCACCATTGAGCCTAATGTAGGCATGGTAGAAGTACCCGATGACCGCTTAGAGCCCCTTTCCAAGCTTTCCAAAACCCTCGTCATTGTGCCAGCAGTATTAGAGCTTGTAGATATCGCAGGGCTTGTAGCTGGGGCTAGTAAAGGAGAAGGGCTGGGTAACCAATTTTTGGCCAATATTCGGGAAGTAGACGCTATCATCCAGGTTGTGCGCTGCTTTGAGGACGAAGATATCATTCATACCATGGGCGGAGTAGACCCTATCCGGGATATCGAAATTATTATGACGGAGCTCATACTCTCCGATCTCGAATCTGCAACGACCCAAGCCGATAAACTGCGGAAAAAAGCCCGAGGAGCCGACAAAGAGGCCCAAGCAAGCGTTGCCCTTCTAGAACCCTTAATTGAGCATTTAAACAGCGGTAAACCAGCCATTACCTTCCCGCTTAGCCCAGAAGACAAGGTACGGCTGAAGACTTTTTGCCTCATGTCAGCTAAACCCACACTCTTTGCCTGCAACGTAGCAGAGACAGACTTAGCAGACCCAGAGGCCAATATATTCGTCCAGCGTGTTCGCGAATATGCCAAAACCCATCACGGGGCCGAAAGCTGCATCATTTCCGCCAAGCTTGAGGCCGAACTGTGCGATTTATCCCGTGAAGAGACATTAGACTATTTAAAAGAATTAGGCGTGGCAGACTCGGGTGTATCCGCCCTTATTCGTGCTACCTATCATTTATTGGGACTCGCCTCTTACTTTACAGCGGGGGAAAAAGAAGTCCATGCGTGGACCTTCCCCCTCGGCTTTAAGGCCCCTCAATGTGCAGGCGTCATCCATACAGACTTCGAAAAAGGCTTCATCAAGGCAGAAGTTGTCTCTTATCAAGACCTCATAGCGGGCAAAGGGATGGCAGGTGCCAAAGAAGCCGGCAAAGTACGCCTCGAAGGCAAAGAATACGTATTCCAAGATGGGGATGTTGCACTATTTAGATTCAATTAAAAAACCTACCTCCCTACCCCCATGCATACTTATATTCTGCTATTAAGCGGCATAGCGACTATGACCTTCCTATCTGGGTGCAAAAAAGAAACCCCGGTGCAGGTTTATACGACCCAAAAAGAAGCCTCCATCGCCGCCCCAACTATGATGCCGCCTGTAGCTTCTGCTGCTTCGACCTCTGCTACCCTTCCTGATCTGGGGCAAGCAACGGCTGGTATTGATACCCCTACCTGGACGCCGCCTGGACGCTGGGTACCCCAACCCTTAGATAATATTCGCAAAGGCAGCTGGAAACTAACCACCAATGACGGTGTACTCAACATCACCGCAATGGCCTTCCCGGGGGACGTAGGGGGAGACTTAGCTAATGTAAACCGTTGGCTCGGGCAAATCGGGCTTAATTTATGGGATAATAGCCAATTTGAAATAAATGCAAAAAAAATCGAGGTCGATGGCCGCGCCAGTCGTTATTTCATTTTAGGAGAAGCCGGAGCATCTACAAATGCCATTTTAGGGGCTATCGTCCCCGTTGGCCCCGTTACTTGGTATTTTAAACTCATAGGCCCAACTACCCTCGCCCTGGCAGAAAAAGCCCACTTTGAAGCTTTCCTGCAAACTATTCATTTCCCGGCTACTGAATAAAAAGATCAGCAACTCATGACCCTCAAAGCGCTTACCAAGGCCTGCTCTAGCCTACGCCTCACCGTTGTCTTGCTGGCCTTTGCCATGGCGCTTGTTTTGTTTAGCACGCTCGAACAAGTTCACTTAGGCATCCACGAAGTCCAAAGCCGGTACTTTGCACAGTGGATAACCTGGATGCCCCTCCCTCACCTAGGAAACCCAGACGGGTGGCTGCACTCAATAAAACTCCCCCTCTTGGGGGGGTATACACTGGGGGTTGGTCTCCTCATTAACTTACTGGCAGCCTTTCCCCGTGTATTTAAATGGCGCCTCAAAAAACTGGGGATAGCCCTCATCCACGGAGGGATTATTACACTTATTATAAGCGGGTTTATCTCAGCCCTTTTGCAAGAAGAGGGGCAACTGTGGATCCCTCTAAACGGAGAAGGTCATTATAGTGAAAGTACTTATGATAACGAGCTTGTCCTTATTGACGAATCTGCCGAAAATTTCGACACCGTATATGCCCTCGCAGAAGCTCGGTTAAAAACAGGCGCAACCATTACAGACAATTCCCTGCCCCTGCATTTTCATATAAAGGCTTTTTACCCCAACGCTGCCATTGGGCGTATAGCCGATAACCCAGACGCCCCGGAAAGCCTAGCAGACCAAGGAGCCGCCCTCAAAATGGGCCTTACCGCCTTCCCTCAACCCCTCACCTACAAAGAGGCAGAGCGTAACGCGGCCACAGCTTATATTCAGATAATGTCCAAAGAAGGGGAAGACTTAGGCACGTGGCTTGTTTCCAATATTATTGACGAACGCTTTCCCCGCCAACGCTTCAGCCATGAAGGCCGCACCTACAGCCTGGCCCTAAGATTTAAGCGGGCATACTTGCCCATTACGTTAAAACTCACAGCCTTTACCCATACAACATACCCTGGGACGGACATCCCCAAATCCTTCATGAGCACCCTCGAGCTCATAGAACCTACGGGAGCCGCCCGCCGAGTAGATATCCGGATGAATGAGCCGCTCCGCACCCATGGCTTTACTTTTTACCAAGCTTCTTTTGCCCCAGGAGAAACAGCGACCATGCTCCAAGTCGTCCGCAACCCTGGCTGGATTGGTCCTTATGCAGGGGTGGGCCTCGTAGCCCTAGGCCTCTTTATCCACTTTGGCCTCTCTCTCGGGCGCTTTCTAGGGAGTCGAAAATAAGACAGCCCGCTATAGCATGAAAAAATCGCTGAAAAAAACCATCCCTCTGCTCATTTGGGCTGCAGCTCTCAGCTTCATCATCTGGCAATGCTGGCCAAAAGCCGGCCAAGGCCTAGGGGTCGACTATTTTAAAACCCTTCCAGTGCAACAAAGTGGACGGATAAAGCCTTTGGACACCGTTGCTCGAACGGCCCTCTTATCTTTTAGAGGCAAGCAAACCCTAAAACTAGATAATGGGAGCACGCTCGAGGCTGCCACCTGGCTACTGATTGTGGCCACGCAGCCCCGCTTAGCGGATACCTTTCCCATTTTCAGGATCGATCATCCAGAGCTTACTTCTCTCATGCATGCGCATAAAGGGCAAAAGTACTTCAGTTTTAATGACCTATTGCCTCATTTCGAAGCCTTACAGCTCGCTTTCCGCGGATTATCAGAAAACGCGGCCACTGAGAATGCGTACGAAAAAGCCCTGGGCCTCCTCCACAAGAACCTGAGCTACTATCATCATTTAGTGCATAGCTTTCGCCCCTTTTCAGAAAACGCATCGGATACACTACTCGAATATTCTGCTTGGCAAGCCACCGTGGGCCCCGGCATCCAAGCCATCCAAGCCCAATCGCAAAACAAACCCTTTGATACAGACACATTAGAACGCTTCATGGTCCTGGCAGATCGTTACTTGGAGCTTTCTAAAAATGAGCTACTGGGGCTCGTACCCCCTTCAGCTGCCCTCCCCAGTGACGAAGGCAAATGGGCAAATGTCGGCCAGGCCCTTCTCGATACGATTATTCGTCAAACGATTGACCCCATTTTATGGGGCTATGCAGAACTAGCAGCCGCGGCAGAAGCCAAGGATGGCGCCCTATTTGGCAAAGCCCTGGACACCCTATCAAGTGGCCTAGAAGCCGCCTACGCCCCTTGGCGCTTAAAGCTAGAGGTCCTTTTTAACCAGCTCATGCCCTTTTATCAAGCCATGGGCCTCTATGTACTGGCCTTGACCCTTATTTGCCTCAGTTGGCTTTTTGGACGTTCCCTTCTAGAAAGGCCGGCCCAAGGCATCATGGCCTTTGCCTTTATCATCCATACACTGAGCATTATCACCCGCATGGTCCTCCAAGGGCGGCCTCCAGTGACGAGCCTTTATGCCTCGGCACTTTTTGTCGGCTGGGCCGCTGCCCTATTAAGCCTAGGCATTGAGCGTATCTATAAAAATGGCCTAGGGGTCGCCGTTGGTAGCATCGTCGGCTTTGCAACCCTCCTCATCGCTCATCATTTAAGCGCAGGGGAAGATACCCTAGAAATGGTCCGCGCCGTGCTCGATGCCAACTTTTGGCTCTCAACCCACGTTGTCATGGTTACCCTGGGCTACTCAGCCATGTTCCTCGCCGGGGCACTCGCCACAGTCTACGTCTTGCGCCGCTCCTTCACACGCTCGCTCGACAAACAAACCGCAGAAAGCCTCACCCGAATGGTCTACGGCACCCTCTGTTTTGCGCTCCTTTTTAGCTTTATCGGGACGCTTTTAGGCGGCATTTGGGCAGATCAATCCTGGGGCCGCTTTTGGGGGTGGGATCCTAAAGAAAATGGAGCCCTCCTCATCGTCTTATGGGGGGCCTTAGTCCTCCATGCCCGTATGGCCGGCATGATGGCTGAACGGGGCCTCATCTTAGCTGCCTTATTTGGCAATATTCTCACCAGTTGGTCCTGGTTTGGCACAAATATGCTCGGGGTAGGTCTGCATAGTTACGGCTTTATGGACGCGGCCTTTATAGCCCTCATGGGCTTTATGTTAAGCCAGCTCGTACTCATGGCTCTAGGCTGCCTTCCCAGCTTACGTGCTAAACCGAAAGCTAACTAGACGTATCTTTTAGAGGCCAATTACAGAATGCTTTGATTTTGAGCCAAAAAACGGGGCTATTTTTTCGAAAAAGACCATTCCGATGAACATGCCGGTTATCATGGCGCTGACAGTGAGGAAGAAGTGAAGCAATGGGTTTGTTATCGGCCAAAAGGTGAGTAGGTAGCTACCCAGCATCATCCCTGGGCCCATGCCGAGGCAGCCAAATAAGGCTTGGGGGCAAATTGTAAGCTTCCCTGATTGTTTGCGAAAAAGGCAGGGTAAAGAGCCCAAGTACATGCCGAGGTACATATAAGGGCAATGGCAGAAAGCCCCTTGGCCTAAGGGGGAATTGGCGCAACCGCATAAGCAAATGCCTTCACGGAGGAGGGGTAGGCAGTCAAAGTCTATGAGCCAGCCTATGAGCATGCTGAGGTTCCCATAAGCTAGCATGAGCCAGTAATGGGAGTGCTTGGACGAATTTTTTTTAGTGAGCTGCGTATAAGCGAAACGGGCGAGAGCTAAGGATAGGCAGCAGAGGAGTATATAGCCGATTGGGCTTAAATGGGCCATATAGGCGAGTAAAGGCCCTTGAACTGCAATGGCTAAGGCCTGATATTGAGCATTGCTACTGTTGCTAGTGTGATGGAGGGTTGTAACCGCTTTCATCTACCTACCTTAGCCTTAGAAAATACCGATTGGCAAGACAGCAGCCACGTCTTTGAAGAGAGGTGGAGTATTTTTTAAAAATGGTGGGAGATACTGGATTCGAACCGGTGACCCCTTGCGTGTCATGCAAGTGCTCTAACCAACTGAGCTAATCCCCCATTAATGCCGATGGCCCTAAAACATGAACGTCAGGCTATGCATCGCAAGCAAAAAAGTTGAAACCCCATACAGAACTCCTTCCTTTTGAGCTTTTGCTGTGTTGTCGCTCCTCAAGTACCTTTAGTACACTCGTCACTCCGCCTTGCAAATTTCTCAAAATTAAGGGTTTTTGCATGAAGTTTTTTGATAATCCCGGCAGTTAAATTTTAGAAGCGCTTCATTTTTCTTAAAAAACGTTGTTATGTAGCGATCTCAAGTTGATACTTCGCCGGAAGGTGTTAGCTTGGCTAAAAATAGCTATGCTTAGGCACTTAAAAATTAGAAACTTGGCCCTTCTCGAAGGGGTGGACCTTGACTTTGGAAATGGCTTTACGGCCATAACAGGGGAAACAGGGGCGGGCAAGAGTGTGCTCATTGGGGCGCTTTCCATTCTCACGGGCGCGCGTGTAGAAAAAACAGTTATTCGTCAAGGGGCAGAGGCTTGTGAGGTTGAAGCCCTGCTAGAGATCCCCCAGGGGCATGCTTTGCACGGTTTTTTAGAAACCCAGGGGTTGCCTCCTTGTGAGGATGGAGTGTTGTTACTGCGCAAAATTATCCATTTGCAAAAGCCGGCAAAAGCCTTTGTGAATGGGGTGCTGGCAACGGGGACGCTTTTGCAGGGCTTGGCGTCTTACTGGATTGATTTTCACGGGCCAGAAGCCCCTCACCGTTTAGCAGAAGAGGCCGAGCAACGGGCCCTGTTAGACGCATTTTCCGGCGTGAAGGAAGAGTTGATGGCCTACCGGGTAGCTTATGAAGCCTGGAAGGCGGTTTTAAAAGAAATGGAGGCGTTGAAGCAGGCGGCTGTGTTATCGGAAGACGAGAAGGTCTTTTATCAAAGCCAGTTGGATAAAATTGAAGGGGCTGGAGTTTCTCTCGAAGCTATTACCGCCTTGGAGCTGGCTTACAACCGGCAAGAAAAGGTTGAGGAGCTCCTGGGGTATTTAAATCGTTTATCCCGTGGCTTAGGCAGAGAAGGGGGCGTGAGTGCTTATTTGGGGAAGCTTGCTCGAGAGGCACAGGATCTGGAAGCTATAGATGCTTCGATGGAAAGCCTCGCGACCCGGGTGAATGCGTTACTTCTGGAAGCGGATGATTTGTCCTACGAGTATGCACAGGCCCTTGGCCGCGTGGGAGATGAGGCCATGAGTGCACATGACTTGGATGGCCGGATGAATCGTTGGCTGGAGGTAAAACGTGCTTATGGACCGACACTTGAGCATGTATTGCTCCGTCAAAGTAATTTGAGGACAAAGTTACAATCTCAAGAAAATGTGGCTGAGCGGTTAGCCGCTTTAGAATTGGAGGCCGCGGTTAAAGAAGCCCCTTTAAAAGGATTGGCTGAAGCTTTAGATAAAAAACGGCGCACGGCTGCGGTTGATTTAATCAAAAAGGTAGAGGCCTTGCTCCCGGGGCTTGGGCTTCAGCGGGCCTGTTTAGAAATTAGTATTGAGAAAGCAGGTAGCTACCAAGCCCATGGCCAAAGCGTTATCCAGTACCGCTTTTCCCCCAATGTGGGTCAAATACCTTTACCCTTGGGGAAGATTGCCTCTAGCGGAGAAATGGCGCGGGTGATGCTTGCTTTTAAAGCGGTGCTAGCGGCAGTAGATGCAGAGGCCGTTTTAGTATTTGATGAGGTAGATGCGAATGTGGGGGGCGAGATCGGAGGGGCTGTTGGGGCTCAGTTAGCCCGTTTAGGCCTTCATCACCAGGTCTTTGCGGTTACACATTTGCCCCAGGTGGCAGCCCAGGCAGCGCATCATATTTTGGTAACAAAAACGCAAGAATCCGCCTGCGCCTCCGTGCACATAGCGGCCATTGGGAGTACGCATGAAGCCCGTTTAACGGAAATTGCCCGTATGCTGGGGGACCGTCATTCTGGTTCTGCCCGGCAGCATGCAGAGGTGCTACTTCGCTGATGGATGATTGTGTGCAAACCAAAGGCCCCTTTGCATATACGCAAAGGGGCCTTGTGTTTTTGTTAGAAGAGGGGTTGTTAAGGTACTAGAAGAGGTTTTTGAAAAAGTTGAATATTTCTTCAAAATAGCTTAGTTCTGGTTTTTCGATAGGTTCTGATGCTGATTCTTCAAAAGAGAACGCTTCGATAGATAGCGGGGTTAGATTTAGATTGAGTTCTGATTCTTCGATAGACTCCAGTTCTGATTCTTCGATAGTGCAGTTTAGGTCATTTTGGATGATTTCGTACTGACCAGATTCGGTATTAAAATTGATGATGGTTAAAAGTTTTTGGACGTGTGTACGAATATATGGGTAGAGGTCTGGGTGTATAGTGGATGAGGACCAATTATTCCCGGAATCATCAGAGCCAGATTGTTTGATGTATAATCCTGCATAGATTTTTACTTAATCGATTCCTTGTTCAGGTGTGTTATGATCAATTACCCCACCATAGGAGATCTCTTTTGTGGTGCCTTCTGGTACTTGCAGGTCGTTATAGTGCTCCAGAGCGGCCATTGTATTAATTGGGCAACTTAGGATGTAATGATTGTTAAGGCGCATGCTGAAAATTTCTTGTTCGGCAATAGCGGATAGAGGGGCTAGATTTAGGCACAGGCCTAATGTTAAAATAATGAAGTTTTTTATTTTGATATGGTTGTGGTCAGGGAGAATTTATTTATATCTTTTTCAATTATGCACTTTCTTGTTAATTTGTCAATCTTTTTTATTAAAAAATTAAGTTCAGTGTTTAAGTCCTTCTCGTTGACGTAATAAGGGCCTTTTTATTAGCATGTTTGCTTATGTCTTCTCGTACGGAACGCACGTGGTCTGTTAAACAAATACCGGTTCAAACCTTCTACGATACTTTTTGCGAGAAGCAAATGCTGGAGCTCGTCGCGGGGGAAGAGGGGCTAGAGCGGATGATCCGAGAGAAGAGTATTAATCGGCCCGCTTTGGTCCTGACAGGCTACATGAAATATTTTGCGTTTAAGCGCTTGCAGCTTTTTGGAGCTGGAGAGATGGGCTATTTAAGGGAGTTGCCGGAGCGTCGCCAAAAGCAGATTTTAAAAGATATTATCGCGTGTGGCATCCCCTGTATGGTGGTGTCCCGGGGGCTTTTGCCAACGCCTTCTATGTTGGAGGCGGCTAATACGCACAAGATCCCGCTATTTCGTACACGGCTGAATTCTAAAGACTTTTCGGCAGAGGCCACTATCTTGCTTGAGCGCCACTTTGCCCCGCAAACGAGTATCCATGGTACCCTTATTGATATCAAAGGGGTCGGGACTTTAATGCGGGGAAAAAGTGGTGTGGGTAAAAGTGAATGTGCTTTGGCCTTGGTAGAGCGGGGGCATAGCTTGGTTGCGGATGATTTAATCTATATTCGATTAGTGGGGGACCGGGAACTGATGGGGACGAGTGCAGAGCTTAGCCGGGGGTATATGGAGTGCCGTGGTATTGGGATTATTAATGTCGGGGAGCTTTTTGGGGTACGCTCTGTCCGACGCGAAAAACGGGTGGATTTGGTCATTACTTTTGTGGAGTGGCAGCCCGGGATGGTGGAAAACCGGACAGGGCTTGAAAATCACCATTTTCCGTTATTAGGCTTTAAGGTGCCGCATATGGAGATCCCCGTTCGGCCAGGGAGGGATATGGCCCGCTTGGTTGAAGTGGCGGCCCTTGTCCAGGCCTTAAAACTCATGGGGCATGATTCAGCAAAGGCCTTTAATGAACGGTTAATAGCGCATATGGAGTCTCAATCGGCCCAGGAAGGGTCGGAGGATACAACATCTCTCTGGAGCAAGAAATTTCCGACAAAAGTTATTCACGGGGCGTGTGAATAACCTACAAATATCTCACCCTTGTCTTCTGCGAAAATCCTTCCCAAGGTGGGGGTGATGAATCTTTATTTTCCTGTCTTCTTTAATAGGGTATCTTTGATTGGCGGTTTTACGAGGGATTCGGATTACAACATCTTGTCTAGTAGTTACTTAAGTTTATGTTTTAATTGCGGGATTGCCACGGCTTTTCAGGGATGGCAAAAGGGAGAGGCAGTCGGAAGTTATTGGGCGCTCAAATGTCTTGAGTCGCAGGCCTGTGAATAAAAACACCAAAGCGAACTTTTTTCTATGATGCCCGTGCTCGAAATGCCCACCACTGTCTCCATTTGGATCCGTATTCAAGACGCTTTAAAGGACCGTTTTCCTCAGGATGTATTTAATACCTGGTTCTCAATGATAACCTGTGCAGAGGAGACAGATGATTATGTTCTCCTTAATGTTTCGAGTGATTTTGCCTGTATCTGGATTCAGGACAATTACTTAGACTTGATTACGCAGTGTGCACGTTCCCTCACGGGGCGCCCTATAACGGTCACTTTAAGGGTTGAGGACGGGGGGGCTGCGGCCCCGGTAGAGTTATCTGCTGCTACTACTTCGAGGGCTTATACGTCTGCTTCAGCGAGTATTCAGTCTCAAGCGAGGCCTAGCCGGTCTGTTGCAGA